>JAFZXW010000045.1 GCA_017616575.1 Candidatus Methanomethylophilaceae archaeon | reverse complement strand
GGACAGGCACGTCAGGATCCCCATGGGCAACTCCCCCAAGAAGTTCGTCTACATCTACGCCATGTACAAGGTCGAGGACGAGATGGTCCCCTCCCGCCCGATCATGATAAGCGTGTACTCCGCCGAATGCAAGAAGGTCAGATACAAGGCGTCCAAATCCAAACGGAATCTGGTCTTCGAGCTTTCTACCGATCGGAACGTCGCCGAGATCCCTCCCGTGATGGCCGTGCAGTCCAGCGAGAGGATCCCTCTCAGGGCAGGAGATGGCGAGGTGGTGTGGAGGTCCAATGCCCCGATTAAATTCTCTGATGGCGCAGCCTTCGTCACAGTCAGCTGCAACCAGGCGGTGGACGTGGAGAGGATAAGGCTCTTCTTCGAGGAGGAGGCCGACTACAACCTCTTCAAGTTCATACATCCGCTTTACAGGAGGCGTCGAGATGGCCGCAAGAAGGAAGGAACGGGAGTCTGAGAACGCCTACGTTTGCCCATACTGCTTCAGCAGGTTCACCATGGACAAGGTCCACAGCGCCTGCACCGGGATGTTCTGCACCAGGAACTTCGTCAGCAAGCACGAGAAAGACAAGGAATGCCTCTACCTCTCCTCCGACAGGCAGGACGAGATAGACTACGAGAACACGGTCTTCCGCGGCAAAGACCCCCGCACCGCCCAGGCCACGGTGACGAAGCGGCACATAATCCGCGACTCCTCCATGGTATGCGACATGTGCGGGAGGCCCACGTACATCCGGCTCTGCCCCACCTGCCACCACGAGATACAGGCCGGGGCCGAGGAGGGCGGGAACAGGATATTCGTCATACTCGGGCCCAAGGGCGTCGGCAAGAGCCATTACATCGCCGTGCTGATAAACCAGATCAGGACCTACGTGGCAAGCGAGTTCAACGCGGTGTTCAACCCCGCCAGCGACATGACCACCCTGTATTATCGGGAGCGTTACAAGAAGCCCCTGTACGACGACAAGGTCAAGCTCCCCCCTACCGAGCCCTACGACGACCTCGGGGAGGCGAGGGAGCCGCTCGTGTACTATTTGAACGTCTACGGAGGAGAGAAACGCAAGGTTTACACCTTCGCGTTCATAGACACGGCCGGCGAGGACCTGGCAACGGAGGAGACCATCGGGCACAGCAACCTAAACGCCCTGATATCCGGGGCCGCCGGGATCGTGTACCTGGTGGACCCCCTGCAGCTCAAATACGTCAGGGACCGCATACATATCGACAACCTCCCCCCGATAGGGGCGGACATCTCGGAGACCCTGAGCTCCATCTGCAACATAATCCGCAAGCAGAGGACGGGGCTGAGGCCGAAAGACCTGATAGACATCCCGCTGGCGGTGAGCATCACCAAATGCGACGTCCTGCTCAAGTCCCCGGAGGACGACGAGGAGGACAAGATCCTCTTCTCCCCCGGATCGGCGGTGCGCATACCGAGAGAGAATGGCGTATACGACGAGGAGAACTTCGAGCAGATCGACGCGGAGCTCGAGGAGTACCTCAGGAGGACGGCGGGGGAGGACTTCATACAGATTGTGAACGGGTTCGAAGAGCATTGCTATTTCGCGGTATCCGCCCTGGGGAACAACCCGACGGGGAACGGGCTCCAGCGCGGGATAATGCCGATGAGAGTGGAGGACCCCTTCATTTGGCTCCTCAACAGGAAAGGAATGGAATGACCGGTGAAGAAGAGAACATGATGACGGACCTCGCCGACGAGGGCCAAACACCTTCCGACGAACAGGAGGCCGACAGCAAAGACGCCGCGATGAGGGAGGCCCTCGCCGACATAGACAGAAGGCTCTCCGAGATATCGGAGGAGCAGAAAGCGTTTCGCCAGGACGCCCTCGCCCGCATGACCGCCAGGGAGCAGATGAAGACCGTCCTCGCCGCCGTCGAGAGACGCGACGCGGAGGTGACGGACAAGGCGTTCCTGAGGACCATGGAGCAGGTGGCCGCGATGAGGGAGGACTTCCATAAGCTCTGCGCAGGCGTCAGAGGGAAGCTGGGCACCCTCAGCGCGGAGGAGGTCCTCTCGTCATTCGAGGCCTACAGCATCGACCTGGAGAACATACTTTGCGACGGAGGGGTGTACATAGGCCCCTTCCCCTACGAAAAGATGAACGCGATACACCAGCGCATCGTCGGAATAGTCCCCACCGGGGATCCCGAGCTCAACGGCGTCATCGCCGAGAGAGAGTCCGACGGGTACAAGCTGGGCAACAGGGTCCTTCTGAAAGAGAAGGTCACGATCTACAAACTCGCAGAATCCATGAGGATCGAAACCCCTTCCGAAACCGTTTCGGACGACAACGAGAAACAGGAGGATCAACAATGACGGACTACTGCATCGGCATCGACCTTGGGACCACCTATTCCTGTCTGGCCTACGTGGACGAGGACGGGGACCCCGTGATCGAGAAGAACTTCGAACAGGAGGAGACCACCCCCTCCGTTATACTATTCGACGACAACGGACAGATCCTCGTCGGGTCCCAGGCCAAGGAGATGGCCTTGATGTACGAACAGGACAGGGCCGTCACCGCCATCAAAAGGGAGATTGGGAGCAACTACGTCAAGGAGATCGACGGGAAGACGTACAACCCCACCCAGCTGTCCGCCACCATACTGAAGAAGCTTCTGGACGACTTCAACAGCAACCACTGCTGCGACATCAAGAAGGCCGTCATAACCGTCCCCGCGTACTTCGGCCAGAACGAGCGCGACCAGACCAAGACCGCCGGGATGATCGCCGGCCTGGAGGAGGTCACCCTGATCAACGAGCCCACCGCCGCCGCCATCTCGTACGGCTACAACGGCAAGAAAGAAGGCAAGGAAAGGGTGCTCGTGTACGACCTAGGAGGAGGCACGTTCGACGTCACTGTGCTGGAGATAGAGAACGGGAAGTTCAACGCCGTGGCCACGGACGGGGAGAGGTTCCTGGGCGGGAAGGACTGGGACAAGGCGATGGCCGAGATAATCAAGGAGAAGGTCGCGGAGGAGTCCGGCACCGACATCGACTTCCTGGAGAGCGACCCGGAGGTCGTGAAATCGCTGGAGTACGACTCGGAAGTCATCAAGAAGAGGCTGTCGACCTCCGAAGTCACCAAGGGGACGCTGACCGTGGACAGCCACAAGTACGTCTACTCCGTCAACCGCAAAGAGTTCGAGGACATGTCCGAGGACAAGCTTATGCAGACCATCGACGTGATGGACAGAGTCCTCAAGTCGAAGTCCATGACCATCGACGACATCGACGTGGTCATCCTCGTCGGAGGGTCGTCCAGGATGCCCCAGGTCAAGGAGGCCATATCCAAGAAGTACCCCACCGCCAACATCAAGGCCCACGATTCCGACCTCGCCGTGGCCAAGGGCGCCGCACTCTTCGCCAAGTCCATCTCCGAATCCCCCACCGCGATAACCGAGGAGGCCCCGACGGAAGAAGAAAGGAGAATAATCGTGAAGAACGTCCTCAGCAAGACCTTCGGCCTGAAGGCGACCTACGAGGACGGGTCCGAGATGATCTCCAACCTGATATTCAGGAACGAGACGCTCCCGATCGAGAAGACCAAGAGGTATTATCCTG
>JAFZXW010000044.1 GCA_017616575.1 Candidatus Methanomethylophilaceae archaeon | reverse complement strand
TGATGAAAGCTAGGACGGGGAGCATCTCCGCGTTGCTCGGGTGCCCGACCTTCCTGTCGCGGAGCAGGACGGCGGCCAGTGCCGCCCACCAGGAGAGGAGGAATAGGAGGACACTCTCGGCGAGGCGCCGGAGGTACTCCTCGGGTGTGCGCACGGTGAGGGAGCGTGAGGACTTGAGGTCCGAGAAGGTAGTTCCTGGGAAAGGACTTATGCGGTGCTCCCGCTCCTGGAAGACGATACGGGTCTTCCGCCTCTCAAGCGACCCTCCGGACGTCCCCTTCTCGGATCCGTACTCGAACCCCGGCCGCACGGGGAGGACGCTGTACGAGCGCCCTCTGGTGGCGGGGATCCGGACCCTCCCCAGATCGTCGGTCCTCATGTAGCCTACGACCGAGTCCCTGGGCGAGACGGCCGCAAGCGCGCCCGACGTGTCGGTCCGTTCCTCGTAGAAGTGCTCCTTCACTCGGACGATGACGCCGGGGACCGGCGCCCCGTCACCGGCTCGGGCCACCCTCACCTCGATGACTGCGTCACCTGTACGCGGGAAGGGCGGGACGGAGTCCTTGCCGTACATGGCCGCGATCTCCGGGGTCTGGCCCAGCCTGCGGCAGGAGCTGTCGGCGAGGGCTGCCAGCGCCTCGCCTCCGCGGTTCCTCGCCGTGGAGACCGGCATCTGGTTCTGCCACCCGGTCAGTTCTCCCAGTCTCCTGAAGGGACGGCCGTTCTTGTGACGCGCGGTTGCCAGGTGGTGAGAGACGCACTCCGCGTCCCGCCCGTCGGGATAGAACCCGCCGTCGCGGAGGATCAGGGTGAGGATCCCTTCGGGGGTGTCCTCGTCCAGGTTCACCGCCGTGCGGCCGGCATAGGCCTCCCGCGCAGCATCGAGCATCGGCTTCTGGTTATTGAAGAGAACCAGGAATCCGGCCAGGAGGCCGAGAGTCACGATGGTCATCACAGGGATGACTGTCTTATTCTTTTTCATTCTCTTGACGTTGTTCTTGTTGTCTGTTTCGCTTTGAATGGGAGTCTGCTTCGGGGGATCCTCCCGCCTTTTGGGGGCGTCCACCGTCGCGACGACGACCGTGACGTTGTCCTTCCCGCCCTTGCCGTTCGCCGCCCCGACGAGCAGGTCGGCCTTGGCCGTGCAGGAGACGTCCTCGTCCAGGACGGCCTTGATCTCGCCGGAGCCGACCTGGTCGGTGAGCCCGTCCGAACAGAGGAGAACCTGGCAGTTCCCGCCGAGATGGAGGGTCCCGTGCTCGATGAACCCGTCACTAGCTTCATGGAGGCCGGCCCCGAGCATGTCGTAGATGATGTTCCTGTCGGGGTGGCACATGGCCTCCTCCTCCGTGAGCAGGCCCTGCTCTTCCAGTTCGCCGACGGGGGCGTCGTCATGGGTGATCTTCCTCAGCAGGCCATCCTGGTAGACGTACAGGCGGCAGTCGCCCTGGTGCGCGTAGGTCAGCCGGCCTTCCTCGTCGATCACGCAGGCCGTGGCCACGCAGCCCATCTGCGAGTGCTCCCCGCTCTTCTCCGCCGCCTTGCGGATGCGGTTGCCGGCCTCTGTCAGGGCCTTCTCCAGGCCCGCCTCCGCGGAGGCCTGTCCGTATCCGTCGAGATGCCTAAGGATAGTATCTCGGGCAAGGGCCGCCGCGACGTCTCCGCCCCGGTAGTGGCCGACCCCGTCGATGACGGCGAGCAGGACTGCCTCGCCGCCCATGAAGCGGATGGTTTCTGCCAGGTATGCGTCCTGGTTGTTCTCCCGCAGGAGGCCCGGATCAGTCCGGCCACCGTAACCATGGCAAGTCATCGTGACGGTCACTTGACGATAAACCTCAAACTGTTGTCCCCGAGACGGATTGCCGCACCTGTGGGGAGGACGACGCGCCGGTCCTGGGAAAGGAGGGCTCCGTTGAGCGATCCTATGCCGCTGATGAAGCACAGGGGGCCTTCCCTGGACAGCACCGCGTACTCGTCGGTCGCCGACTCCAGCCGGATGCCGACGGTGCCGTCCTTCATGCGCGGGGTCTTGTATCCGCCGATGCGGACGGATTCGTGGCGGAGTTCGGCGCAGATCCCGCCTCCCTCGAACCGTGCGGCCTCCATCGCGCGTAGTTCGCCCCAAGTAGGGGCGCCGGCCTGGGCGGGACCCTCCCCGACGGCCTTCTCTCCGCAGACACCGCCCCTGGCGCCATCGTCGGGGAGGACCATCCCGAAGCCTTTCCTCCGGGTCGCGATGGGCTTCGTGTAAATGTTTCCTGGCAGGATGTCCACGCCGACGCGCCGGGCCAGGTCGTAGGAGGAGGAGACCAGACGCTGGCCGATCCTCGATACCTTGGTGACGCGCACCATCGAGCCGGCCTGCGGCTTGTCCGGACGCTGGAGGTCGGATACGACGTACATCTCGGTCTTCCCTCCGTCACCTCCCAGGATTCCGGTAAGGTCGTCACCCTCTTGGAAAGAGACGAACTTGACTGCAAAGTCCTTGCAGTGCGGGATGTAACGGCGGTATCTCAGGGACCACCACCAGAGGCCCCTCATGGCTTTGTCATAGGCGTCCTTGTGGATGCCGGTGAAGTAGCCCTCGAGCTCGTTGAAGAGGGCTTTCTCGAGGAAAACGACATGGTAGGCCTTGAAGAAAACGGTGCCTCCCATCGGTACGATGTCCTTCTTGATGTTGCCGTAGATGCGCGACACGATCTCACGGGCGCACCTGCTGGCCGACCATTGGTCGGGTTGAATACTGAAAAGAAAGTCTTGGAGTCGCATGGCTTGTTCGTTTGCAGGTATAATGGATGATGTTATGACACGCGTCCGGCCGGATCACCACGGGAGGATCGCGGATGCCGCGGTCCGGTCCGTCAGAAGCCGATCCTGGCCCGTTCGGATGATCCGTCGC
>JAFZXW010000004.1 GCA_017616575.1 Candidatus Methanomethylophilaceae archaeon | reverse complement strand
TCACCAAGTTCGTCATAGACTCTGTCTTAGACGCCGGCGGGAGGCCCTGCCCCCCGTCCATAGTCGGCGTGGGGATCGGAGGGACCTCGGACAGGTGCGTCGAGATGGCCAAGGAGGCCCTCCTGCGCCCTCTGGACTCCGACAACCCGGACCCGGCCTTGGCCAGGATGGAGGAGGACCTCTTCACCGCCTTGAACGGATCCGGCCTCGGCCCCATGGGGCTTGGCGGGTCCACCACCGTACTGGGCGTCAGGATCAAGAAGGCCTTCTGCCACACCGCCAGCCTCCCGGTCGCCGTGAACATTGGATGCTGGGCAACCCGCCGCGCCTCCGCCAGGATAACGCCGGATTCCGTGGAGTACTCCCAGGGGGCTTTGATATGAGGTCGCTTCGCACGCCTCTGAGCGAGGACACGGTAAGGTCCTTGCGCCTCGGGGAGACGGTATACCTTTACGGCCCGGTCATAACCGGACGTGACGAGATGCACATACGCGCCTTGAAGCTGGCAGGAGAGGGCAAGGACGTCCCGAAGGAGATCGAAGAGTCCGTCCTGTACCACTGCGGGCCGATCATGAGGCAGAACGAGGACGGGACCTGGACCGTGGTCGCCGCCGGGCCCACCACCTCGGCCAGGATGAACAAGCTGGAGCCGGAGATGATCCGGAGGTTCCGCATCCGCGCGATTATTGGTAAAGGCGGCATGTCCAAGGAGGTCGCCGAGGCCATGCGCGATACGGGATGCGTATACCTCGCGGCGACCGGCGGCGCGGCGGTGTCCTTGGCGGACGGCCTGGGGTTCTGCAGAGGGGCGGAATGGTTGGACCTGGGGATGCCGGAGGCCATGTGGCGCTTCGAAGCCGACAGGCTGGGCCCCCTGATAGTGGCTATGGACGCCTCTGGCGGGAGCCTGTACGAGAAGGTGTCGGCGTCGCTGGTCAGGCCTCGTCGACGTCCTCTTCCTCTTCCTCCTCTATATCCTCGTGGTCTTCCTCTAAGTCGTTGACCATCTGGATGTTGGAGCCCTTCCCCTTGGCCAGGGCGTAGGTGATCAGCCCCCCGGCCAGGATGGCCATGAGTACCAGTATCGCCGTGACCTCCAGCGCATGGGGGGTGTCCAGGCCCCAGGCCACGTCGCTGACCCTCGGCTCCATCGAGACATCCAAGACGTCCGGCGCGGACACGTCGGCCAGGGTCACGGTCTGGTATCCAGGGTACTTGACGGTGACGGTGTAAGCGCCTGCTTCGCAGGATATGGAGAAATGCCCCTTGGAATCCGTGTACGCCGTGTACGAGGCGTTCCCTCCGGCGTCGGCGCGGACCTCGGCCCCCTGCAAGGCGGTCGCCTTTCCGTCCACTTCGCCGAAGACGAACCCTTCCAGCGACGCCTCGTCATCCTCGGCGGACGCCACGGGGGCGGCGGAAAGCGCGAGAGCCATGGCGAGCATCGCCACGACGATTGTAAGGGACCTCATGCGCACCCTCACCGTTTGTTACCGTAATACCCTTTCGGACGGAACCTTAGTGGGATGCATGGTTTTCCGAAGCGCCATTGGAAAACGTTTTATTACCCGTCATCGTAGGGATTGCGTCAGTGGTCTGATGATTGAGAGAATCGATAGAGCCTATTCTAAAGACGAGGTGATGGGGATGATGGAGCCACTCATCTCCACCTGGTTCAACGAGAGGTTCGCCGATCTCACCATCCCTCAGGCCAAGGCTGTCCCTATCATCCATCAGCGCCGCAGCGTCCTGGTGTCCTCCCCGACGGGGTCCGGCAAGACGCTGACGGCTTTCACCAGCATCATCAACGAGCTCACCCGCTACGCCAGGGAGGGGACCCTGGAGGAGAGGGTCTATTGCATCTACATATCGCCGCTCAAGGCCCTGGCCAACGACGTGAACCGCAACCTCAACACGCCTCTGGCGGAGATGAGGGCGGTGGCCGAGGAGCACGGCCTGAACGTCCCGGACATCAGGGTCGCGGTCAGGTCCGGGGACACCAGCCAGGCGGACAGGCAGAAGATGGTCCGCCATCCCCCTCATATTCTGATTACCACCCCTGAGAGCCTCGCTCTAATACTGGCCGCCCCCAAGTTCAAGGAGTCCTTCGACCGCGTGGAATGGGTCATACTGGATGAGATCCACGACATCTGCGACTCCAAGAGGGGGGCCTTCCTCTCCCTTACGTTGGAGAGGCTCCGCCAGCACTGCAAGAACGACTTCGTCCGCATAGGGCTCTCGGCAACTTTGGCCCCCATAGAGGCCATCGCCGGTTACCTGGTGGGATGCAACCCGGACGGGTCCGTCAGGGACGCCGTCCTGGTGGAGTCCGGCTCGAAGAAGGAGCTGGACCTGAAGGTCATCTGCCCGGCCAACGACATGACCGCGTTGTCGTCGGACATCGTCAACTCGATGATGTACGACACGCTCAAGGAGCTGATAGACCAGCACGAGACCACCCTGGTGTTCACGAACACCCGCTCCGGGGCGGAGAGCGTGGTATACAAGCTAAAGGAGAGGGGGCTGGAGAACATCGAGGTCCACCATAGCTCCCTCGGGAAGGAGATCAGGCTGGACGTCGAGGAGCGCCTCAAGAGAGGGGAGATCAAATGCGTAGTGTCATCCACCTCGCTGGAGCTGGGGATAGACATAGGGTCCGTGGATCTGGTATGCCAGATAGGGTCCCCCAAGTCCGTCGCCAAAGGCCTCCAGAGGATAGGCAGGAGCGGGCACAGCTTCGGGAAGGTCGCCAAGGGCCGCCTGCTGGTGTTCGACCCGGACGACCTGGTGGAGTGCGCCGTCATGTGCCGCGCCGCCCACCGCGGGGACGTGGACCGCGTGGGGATCCCGGAGAACTGCCTGGACGTCCTGTCGCAGACCGTCGTCGGGATGAGCCTGGACAAGAGGTGGGACGTGGACGAGGCGTTCGACCTGGTCAAAGGGTCGTACTGCTACCGCGACCTTCCCAGGAAGGACTTCGACAGCGTGCTGAGGTATCTAGGCAGCAAGGACGACTTCGAGGGCGTGTACTCCAAGATATGGTACGACGAGGGCGAGGGCCAGTTCGGGAAGAAGAAAGGGTCCCGCATGATCTACTTCATGAACCTGGGGACGATCCCGGAGGAGGCCAACTACAGGGTGGTCACCAGCCACGGGACCACCGCCGGGGAGCTGTCCGAGAAGTTCGTGGAGAGGCTCTCCCCCAGGGACGTGTTCGTCCTGGGCGGGCGCTCGTTCGAGTTCGTCCGCTCCAAAGGGATGACCGCCTACGTCAAGGAGGCCAACGGCAGGAAGCCGACGGTCCCGTCGTGGGCCGGGGAGATGCTCCCCCGCAGCTTCGACCTATCCATGGACATAGCCGAGTTCAGGAAGGAGATGTCCTCCCGGATAAGGCTCGGCGACAGGGAGGCAGTCCAGAGCATCTCCGAGGAGTTCGACGTCAACGAGGGCTCCGCCCGTTCCATTCTTTCATATTTCAGGGAGCAGGAGGCCGTCGCCGGCTTCATCCCGGACTGCGACTGCCTCGCCGTGGAGGAGTACGTGGACCCCTCCGGCAACCAGAAGCTCGTCTTCCACTTCCCCTTCGGGCGCAGGGTGAACGACGCCCTCTCCCGCGCTTACGCGTACAGGATGACCGGGATGATAGGCGCGAACGTATCCGTCACGATATCCGACGACAGCTTCATGCTCGGCTGCCCCAGGAGGTTCGACCTGTCCCTGATCCCGGGGCTGATAAAGTCGTCCGAGCTGGAGCAGGTCCTCCGCAAGTCCCTGAAGGACTCGGAGATCTTCAAGCTCAGGTTCAGGCACACCGCCGCCCGCAGCTTCATGATCCTCAGGAACTACATGGGGAGGCCGATCTCCGTCAACCGGCAGCAGGTCAGGTCCACCTATTTATTGGAGATGCTGGGCGACATGGAGGGCGTGCCGGTCATCGAGGAGACCTACAGGGAGGTCATGGAGGACGACATGGACATCAAGAACGCCGTCCAGGTCCTGGACCTCCTAGATTCCGGCGGCATGGGGCTGAGGACCATCCCGTTCTCGGGCACCCCGTCCCCGTTCGCGCATTCCGCAATCCTCTCCGGGTTCTCGGACATCGTCCTCATGGAGGACCGCTCCGCCCTGCTGAGGGAGCTGCACAGGAAGGTCCTGTACAGGGCGCTGGGGGACTCCGTCTCGGAGTTCGAGTTCACCGAGGACCAGGTCGTCCCGTACTACGCCCAGAAGGCTCCGCGGGTCTCGAGCAAGGAGGACATCCCCAAGCTGCTGATGCGCACCGGGCCCCTCCAGGCGTTCCGCGAGCGCGGGCGCAACATATACACTTACACCGACGAGGACAAGAAGACCGTCGACGGATGGGTCAGGGAGCTCCTCCGCGACGGGGAGCTCGGGACGGTCTACATGGACGACGTCCACGTCATGGCGTCGTCGGAGGTGCCGTGCTATGCGGCCGCCACCAGGAAGGAGCGCTCATTGGTCGGAATCGACGAGGACGTCCTGGAGAGGGTCGGCGAAGGGGCCTCCCTGCAGGAGATCGCCGAGGCCCTGGAGGCCAGCGAGGACGCCGTGCTGAGGTCCCTGAGGAAGCTGGAGTCGATGTACCTGGTCGCCAGGACCGACATCGACGGCCGCGGGAAATGGACGTTCTCCAGGGTCTCGTATCCTCAGACGGACCGCAAGGCGGCCACCGACCGCATAATGCTCAGGTATCTGGAGTGCTTCGCGCCGGCGACCGTCCAGGAGGCGGCCTTCGCCCTCTCGCTGACGGAGGAGGAGGCGTTCACCTCTCTGGAGTCGCTGACGGCGTCCGAGGAGGTCTCCAAAGGGCGCTTCCTGATATCGGAGAACGACCAGTACATGCTCCGCCTGGACCACATGAGGCTCCGCTCCGGCAAGAAGAACGTGTTCGATTACGACACCGTGGAGCGTTATAGGCTCTCCAAAGGAAACGATTTCCCGGACATACGCTCGTATTTCGATTTCTACGGCAGCGCCGGAAGCGAGATGGACGTGTACAACAGAGTGAAGGGCTTCGACCTGAACGAATGGCATTCCATGAGGAAATCCGGTGAGCTCCTTCTGGGCAGGTTCGTCAGG
>JAFZXW010000043.1 GCA_017616575.1 Candidatus Methanomethylophilaceae archaeon | reverse complement strand
TCGCAGGTCGAGACCGTCGTGTTCGACAAGACCGGGACCCTCACCCACGGGGTGTTCGAGGTCACCGACGTCATCAGCGAGACCGTACCCCGCGAGAGGCTGATAGAGATGGCCGCCGCGGCCGAGACCTCCTCCCCTCATCCCATCGCCGCCAGCCTGGTCCGCGCCCACGGGATGGACATAGACCGCTCCAGGGTGACCGACATAGAGGACATACCTGGGAAGGGAGTGGTCGCGAAGGTCGACGGGACGCCCGTGGCCGTCGGGAACAAGAGGCTGATGGAGCACCTGGGGCTGTCCATACAGGACGTGCAGGCCCAAGGGACCGTGGTCCATGTCGCTGTAGACAACGTCTACGCCGGGTCTATAACCATATCCGACGTGGTCAAGAAGGAGTCGCATGAGGCGATGTCCGACTTGAAGGCGGCCGGCATCAAGAAGACGGTCATGCTCACAGGGGACGCGGACGGAGTGGCCAGGAAGGTGGCAGGGGAGATAGGCCTGGACGAGGCCTACAGCCAGCTCCTGCCCGGGGACAAGCTCCAGCATCTGGAGAGGATAATCGAGTCCTCCGGCGACGGGAAGGTGGCCTTCGTCGGCGACGGGATCAACGACGCCCCGTCGCTGGTGAGAGCCGACATAGGCATAACCATGGGGGCCATCGGGTCTGACGCTGCGATCGAGGCCTCCGACGTCGTGATAATGGACGACGACCCGAGGAAGATCGCCACCGCCATGGGGATATCCCGCAAGACCATGAGGATCATCAAGCAGAACATCGTCGGCACCCTGATCGTCAAGTTCCTGTTCCTAGGGCTGTCCGCCGTGGGCGTGGTGAACATGTGGCTGGCCATCATAGCCGACGTCGGCGTGATGATAGTTGCCGTCCTGAACTCTGCGCGTGCCCTGAGGTATCGGAAGAGAGGTTCTTGACGTGGGAGGCCGCCCGGTCTTGGACAGGTTTTGCGATTTAATATATTATGTTGCGTATTACGGCGGAACAGCATGACCAAGGAGGAAGACCTGCAGAAGATGCTGGGCGAGCCCAAGGCCGCCATCAGGAACATGATAATGCCGTTCCTGGTGGCCTTGGCCGTGGTGGAGGTCAACCAATTCGTGGATACGTATTGGGTCTCCGGCCTCGGCGTCCAGTCGGCTTCCGCCATATCGACCATCGTCCCCGTGTACGGGCTGATGATGTGCGCCGGCCTCGGCGTGTCCGCCGGCATCACGACCACCACCGCATACCGTCTGGCCCGCGGGGAGAACGACGTCGCCGGGAGGCTGGTCTCCAACTCGGTCATACTCGGGTTGATATTCGCCGTCATTGCGTCCATATCGGTTGCGATTTTCATCAACCCCATCATAGACGTCATGGGCGCCGGGGACGTGCGCGAGGAAGCGATACAGTACATGCTTCCTTACATCCTCATGTCGCCTGCGGTGCTCCTGATCTCCATAGTGGGAGGGATGCTCAGGGCGGAAGGCGCGGCCAAGAAGTCCACCATCATCCAGTCGGTCTCCGCCATACTGAACATGGTCATAGATCCGATACTGATATACGGGCTGAGCCTCGGGGTGTTTGGAGCCGGGCTTTCGACCGTCGTGTCGTCGGCGATCGCCGTCGCGGTCGCTCTGTACTGGTATTCCAGCGGCAGGACGGTGATCAGGATGGACCGCTCCACCTTCCATGTCGACAAGGCCGCGATGGCCGAGGTCCTCGGGGTCGGGGGCCCGAAGACGGTTCAGATGATGGTGTCCAACCTGACCGATTTCCTTCAGAGGATATTCCTCATCATAGCCGGAGGGACTCCCGCAGTGATGTTCTACAACTACACTTGGAGGTACATCGGGATGGTCTCTCTTCCGGCCAGGGCCATAGACATGGCGATGCTCCCGGTGTGCTCCGCGGCCTACGGCGTGAAGGATCTGGAGAAGATGAGGACGGGTTTCTTGTATTCTACGAAGCTCGTCGTCGGGTTCGGGATCTTGTTCGCGATAGTGCTGTTCCTGTTCGCCAAGCCTTTCATGTCCGTCATGACGACGGAGGAGAGCATGCATGATCTTCTCCCGATGTTCGTGTGGACCTTGCAGGTGTCTGTCCTGCTGATTCCTTTCAGCGCCATGATGGGGGTCGCTTCGTCCATGCTGCAGACGATGAAGAAGGCGAAGGTCCCCATGTATTACTACATGCTGTGGGGAGTGGTCAAGCTAACGCTCTACGCCATCGCCGCCTACGGCTACATGGGGGTCGATCCTTATGACGGGATCATCTACTCCATGGTCGCCGTCCATATATTCGGGGCGTTCTGCCTGATTGGACTGGCCGTGAGGGAGTTCAGGAAGATCGAGAGGGCCGTCGAGGCGGGATCGGAGCCCGCAGCCTGAGCCCTCAGGATGCAAGGCAGACGTCGCTTCTTCCTTACGACGGTGACCGGGCAGGACGACATCGTCACTATGCGCTCGGTCGCTCCTCCGTGGAGGATGGACTGCAGGCCTCCGCGCCTGTCCACGCCTACTATGATAAGGTCGAAAAGGCCCGACTTTCCGACGATGACGTCCACGGGGTCTCCCTTCCCGACTTCTCCGGCGACCTCTACGCCCGCGGCCTTTATCGTGGCGACGACCTTGTCGACAAGCGGCTGCGGATCGTGGCCTTTCTCCTCTACGCTCAGGACGGTTATCTTCCCGCCGACGCGCTTCGCCGTCTGTATGGCCACGTCGATGGCGGACTCGTTCTCATCGTATACCGGCAGGAGTATGTTCTCCAGCGTCCTGGACCTCGATTTAACGGTGAGGACGGGGCAGTAGCTGCTCTCGATGACCTTCTTCGTGGTGGAGCCAATGCGTCCGGCCCTCATTCCGCCTTTTCCGGAGACGGACATTATGATCATGTCGGAGGATTTGGACAGCTCGCTCAGTATCTCCCACGGGACGCCTTCGGCGAGCAGCTCCTCGTGTTCGGCGCCCTGTTCCTTCGCGAGCTTCGACGCGTGCTCCAGGATCATCTCGCCTTCCAGTTTCGCGGTGTAGTACTCCTGCGAATAATCCACGGTGCCGAATTTGTTCAACGCGGCCGGGTTTATGACGAATACGAATTGGAGACGGGGGGAGAAGTCCTTCGCCGAATGCAAGGCGATGTCTATCGCAACCTCGGACGATGCGCTCCCGTCCAAGGGAATCAGGATCCTGTTGAATGTTATGTGTTCGCCGTCCATGTTGCAGGCCTCCGGTCACTAGGTAATAATGCGGTGTTTGCTATATAATCCAACACTATGTCCGTCATAAATAAATTCTGAAATCGCCGACGGGAATCCCCGATTCCGACCGTCGTCCCGGCGTCGAAGCATAGAGCAAGATGAAGAAAAGGAGGGGAGCCGTTTCCCGCCCTCCTGTTTGAATCCTCAGTCCCCGAGGTTGGCCTGCTCTATGGCGGAGTCAAGCTCCTTCTGCAAGGACTCGGGAAGGCCGTTTATGCTCCCGGACAGGAATCCTCTGACGATCATGCTGACCGCCTGGTCCTCGTCCAGGCCCCTGGACATTATATACTCGATCTGGTCCCTGGCGATCTTCCCGACCGCGGCCTCGTGGGTCATCTCCACGTCGGCGGCGTGGGCCTCCAGCTCGGGAATGGCTAGGGTGGCGCCCCCGTCCTTGAGGATGATGCTTCTGCACTCAAGGTGGGCTTTGACTCCGGGGGAGTTCCCCACAAGGCGTCCGCGGGCACACATCTTGCCGCCCATGGATATGCTCCTGCTCATGATCTCCGCCCTGCTTCCGGGGCCGTTCAGGTTGACCAGGCCTCCGGTGTCGATGTCGGAGCCTTCGTGCGCTATGCAGACGGTGTTGTACGTGGCGGACGCGCCCTCGGCCAGGTCGGCCACGGGAAGGCTCTGCAGGTTCCCCACCGGGTTCATGATGACGTAGTTGTTGACGTAGTTGGAGTTCCTCCCCACGACGCATCTGGTCCTGGGACGGACGCTGGTCTTGTCGCCCCAGCTGTGGATCATGGAATAGGTGAGGTTGGACCCTTCCCCGAGGTAGATCTCGGTGACCCCCACGTGGACGGCGTCGTTCGCATGGCGGATGGTGGAGCAGCCGGTGATCATCTCCAGAGAGGCGCCGTCTTCCACGACTATTATGTTGTGGAGGTTCTGGATGGACTTGTTCTTGTTGAGGAGCATGCAGGACTGCACCGGGTTCTTAATGTGATGGCCCGATTTGACGCGGATGAAGAACCCGTCCCCGTCCTCGAGGTACGTCTTGGCGGTGTACTTGTCCTTGGCGGGGTCCATGGCGTTCCACATGAACTCCTTGAGCCCGTCGTGGTCCTTCAGGGCCTGGGATACGGTGCTCATCTCCAGCCCCTCCTGGGTCTTGGGGCTGCAGTGGCTCATGCCGTTGTCTATGAACATCAGCGTCCCGGAGCGCTCCATCTCGTCGGCGACGACCCCGACGTTCTCCATGTACCTCCTGTACTCGGAGTCCTCCAGGTCCTTCACGGCGTCGGCGTCCCTGTCGCCCTCCTCGTAGGCGTCCAGGTCTATGTCCTTCCCGAACGCCCCTTTCTTTGCGAGGGCCTCCCTCACTGAATCGTCTTTGCCTGACATGCGTCGCACTTCCCGTATCCGTTCTGCTTGATGTGCTTCAGAAGGTCCGAGGGCCTGCCCATGCATTGGATCCTTCCGTCCTTCATTATGTATCCGCGGTCGGCCCCGATGTAGTCGAGGATCTGGCCGGTATGGGTGATGATGAGCGAGGAGACATGCTTCTGGACGCTCACGGGCCAGGCGGAGTCGTAGAGCAGGTCCTTGACCTTCTCGCCGATGAGATCTATGTTCTCCAGGTCGACGCCGGACTCAGGCTCGTCCAGGAGGATGAACTCAGGCTTCTGAGCGGTGAGCTGGATCAGCTCGGACCTCTTTATCTCCCCTCCCGAGAACCCTACGTTGATGTCTCTGTCCGGGAATCCCTCCATCTTGAAACGTCCGGCCTGGTCGAGGACGTCCACGTTCTTCGAGGTGGCCCTGACCAGGTCTCCGAGCTTCACGCCGACGATGTTCGGAGGACGCTGCATCATCATGCCTATGCCGAGCCTGGCGCGCTCGTCGATGGACATGTCGGAG
>JAFZXW010000042.1 GCA_017616575.1 Candidatus Methanomethylophilaceae archaeon | reverse complement strand
TGCGCTCCTGGGGGGTCCGGCGGTCCAAGGTGTGGGCCTCGCCAGAAATCAGCTCCATCCCGGAGAGTGCGTCCGAGCCTAGGTGCTCGGGCAGTATCGGGACATAACGATATTCGTCGTCCTTGCCGATCTTAGCATGAAGGTCGACGTATCCCCTCCGCATCAGGTCGCGTATCACGGGGCCGGCCTCGTCCACTGGGATCTTGGCGAAGGTGACGGCCCTCAGATCAGACACCTCGGCAACAGAAGAAGGCCCCTGGCCAAGGCGGGGGTGTGCGCGACGCGCCGAATGACCTTCCCAGGATCGTCCAGGTCTATCTCGTTCAGCACGGAATGGACGTCCTCCCTTGCGGAATAGGCGCCGCATCTGGAAAGGTCGTCGTCGTCCATGCGGAGGTACATCCTGCGCAAAAGGTACGACCTGTCCAGGCCCTTGCCGAAGTCGTCCCTGCACATCTTGTCGTATCTGGAAAGGGACCTCGCCGACAGGTCGCCTGACTCCAATGCGGAGGAGAGGACCTCCGCGAGTATGGGCGCCGCCCTCAACGCCGGGTACAGGCCTCCTCCAGATACCGGCTTCACCTGAGAGGCGGCATCCCCGATCAAAAGGCATCTCTCGCCGTGGATGGCCTTGCGTCCTCCCAGCGGGATCTTGCCGCAGTACTTGGCGATGACGCGCGCTCCGGGATAGCAGTCCTCGACCAATGCTTTCAAACGGACGTACGGCGGCCCCTCGGACCACGAGGTGCACAGCCCCACGCGGGTGAAGTCCCCGCAAGGAATCTCCCAGGAGAAGAACCCGGGGGCGTACCTGTGGCCTATGCGTATCCTGAACAGGTCCTGCCTGTCCATAGCGACGTCCAGGTCCATCTGCACCCCCCGCACGTACTCCTTGACGGGATTGTGGCCAAGAGACCTCGCCACGGCAGAGCTATGGCCGTCCGCGCCCACCACCGCCTCGCATTTGCGCTCGCCTGATGAAGAACGCACGAAGGCCCCGTCCTTGGACACCGAGTGGGAGACGTACCTGTCGCCGTAGGAATACTCCGCCCCGGCGTCGGCGGCGGCCTCCGCCATGAGCCTGTCCAGCCCGGCGCGGTCCACGACCTTGGCCTTCGGCCATTCCGAGCAGACCTCGAGGGATTCCCCGTCCGGGAACACTACCTCCGCCCCGTAGAGGGTGTTGTAGACCTCGGGGGATACGCCGGACATCCTGATGACCTCGTCGGTCACGAGCCCGGCGCATTGGGTGGGGACCCCGGAGGAAGAATGCTCCTCCAGGACCCCGACGCGGTATCCTTTCGATGCCATCATGCGTGCGGCCGCGCTGCCGGCAGGGCCCCCGCCGACCACGACGGCATCGAAGGCCGCGCTCATTTCTTAAGGGACTTCTCGTAGTCGGCGACGAACTTCGCGATGCCTTCGTCGGTCTTCGGGTGCTTGACCATCATCTTGAGCGTGTCATAGGGGATGGTGGCGATGTCGCACCCGGCGAGGGCCGCGTCCAGCACGTGGGCGGGGCCGCGGATGGAGGCCGCGATGACCTCGGTGGTTATGCCGTAGTTCAGGAAGACCTGGACGATCTGCGAGACCAGGTCGGTCCCGTACGCCCCTATGTCGTCCAGACGGCCGACGAACGGAGAGACGTACGCCGCCCCCGCCTTGGCGGCCAGAAGGGCCTGCTGGGCGGAGAATATCAGGGTGACGTTGACCTTTATGCCCTCAGAGGACAGCACCTTGGTGGCCTTCAGGGTCTCCACGCACATGGGGAGCTTGATGTTGATGTTGGGATGGATCTTGGCGACCTCCCTCCCCTCCTTGATCATCTCAGGGGCGGTGGTGGACATTATCTCCGCGGAGACGGGCCCGTCGACGATCTCGGCGATCTCCTTCACGCGGGTCCTGACGTCAACGCCCTCCTTGGCGATGAGGCTGGGGTTGGTGGTGACCCCGTCCAGGATCCCCCAGCTGTTGACCTCTTTGATCATGTCCAGATTTGCCGTGTCTATGAAAATCTTCATGCTTTTCCCTTCCTTGCTATGGATTTCTCGGCCGCCGCGACTATGTCGGCCGCGGTAAGGCCGTATTTTGAAAGCAGTTCGGCCGGCGTGCCCGACTCTCCGAACGTGTCCTTGGTCCCGACCATCTCCAGCGGGACGCATGACGTCCTGCAGAGGCATTCCGCGACCGCGGACCCCAGCCCGCCTATGACGCTGTGCTCCTCGGCGGTCACGCAGCATCCGGTCTTCCCGACCGACGCCTCGACGGCGGCGGAGTCCAAAGGCTTCACGGTTGACATGTTGACGACCTCGGCGCTTATGCCCTTGCCGGCGAGCGCCTCGGCGGCCTCCATGCACGAGGCGACCATCTGCCCGCAGCCTATCAAGGTGACGTCGGAGCCCTCCCTGAGGACCTTGGCCTTCCCTATCTCGAAGGAGACGTCCTCGAGCATTATCGTGGGGAACTCGGCGCGCCCCATCCTCATGTACACGGGGCCGTCGTAGTCGGCGATGGCCATGGTGGCGGCGTACGCCTCGTAGGCGTCGGCCGGCGAGATCACGACCATGTTGGGGAGCGCGCGCATGATGGCCATGTCCTCGAGCGCCTGGTGGGACGCCCCGTCCTCCCCCACGCTAATCCCGCAGTGGGTTGCCACTATCTTGACGTTGAGCCTCGGGTACGCGACGGCGAGCCTGATCTGCTCCCAGCACCTGCCGGACGCGAACACCCCGAAGGTGGACGCGAACGCCACCTTCCCGGAAGCCGCCAGCCCGGCCGCGATGCCTATCATGTTCTGCTCCGCGATGCCGACCTCCACGAACCTCTCCGGCGCGGCCTTCTTGAAATCCGAGGTCTTGGTGGACCCTGCGAGGTCCGCGTCCAGCACCACGACGTCGCCCCTCTTGGCGGCGAGGTCGGCGAGGGCCTTCCCGTAGTAGTTGCGCTGAGCCAGGGACTTGCGTCCGTCGGTCATTGTATCGCCTCCTTCAGCTCCTTGACGGCCTGCTCGAACTCGTCGGGCTTGCACGCCCTCCCGTGGAAGCCGGCGTTGTTCTCCATGAACGACACCCCCTTCCCTTTGACGGTGTTCATTATGATGACGGACGGCGACTTCCTGGACCTGGACGCCTTGTCGATCGCGTCTATGATCTGGCGGACGTTGTGCCCGTCTATTATCTGGACATTCCACCCGAACGCCCTCCATTTCTCCGGGAGGGGGTCCAGGCCGACCGCGTCCTCGGTGTTACCGGTGATCTGCAGGCGGTTGCGGTCCACGAACGCTATGAGGCTGCTGAGGCCGTACTGGTGCGCGAACATCGCCGCCTCCCAGTTCTGGCCGCTCTGGAGCTCCCCGTCGCCCAGCAGGCAGAACGTCCTGTACGCCTTCCCGTCCATCTTCCCTGCGAGCGCTATGCCGCATGCCATGCTCAGTCCCTGCCCGAGGGACCCGGTGGACATCTCCACCCCGGGGACCGTCCCGCGGACGGGGTGTCCCTGAAGCTTGGAGCCCATCTTCCTGAGCCCGAGGAGGTCCTCCTTCGGGAAGTACCCGGACTCGGCCAAGGCGGAATAGAGTATGGGGGCCGCATGTCCCTTGGAGAGCACGAACCTGTCCCTGTCCGGCATGGAAGGGTCGGAGGGGTCGTGGCGCATGGCGCGGAAGTACAGCACGGACAGGAGCTCCGCAGACGACAAGGATCCACCGGGATGGCCGGAAGAGGCCGCATAGGTCATCTCGACGACATGTAGCCTGAGCTTGTTGGCGATGTTCTCCAGCTCTGGGACGCTGAGTTCCGGCATCTCAATCACTCTCGACCCTGGGGGCGAGAAGATAGTTCACGGACACGTGGTTGTCCGCCATGTCGAACCAGATCTTCATCGGATAGTTGCTGTCGAGCTCGATGTTGATGACGGTGCCGTTGGGGACCGCCTTGATGATGTTGGAGAAGTAGTCGAGGGGGTACATGCTGCACACCTCCTCCTCGGCGCTCAGGTCCGCGAGCTTGCCCTTGTCCAAGGCGAGGGAGACGGAGTCCGTGTCCCCTTCGCAGGACAGCTCGAACCGCTCGGGGTTGAGCCTTAAAGTGATGTGGTCGGAGATGGAGTCGGCCGCGCTGATGCCCCTCTTGAGCTCGTCCACGGAGACGCCCGCGACCGCCTTCAAATGAAGGTCCGGGACCTTGGGGTCGCTCATGCTAGAGGTGTCCAGGATGGTCATGGACCTGGTGATGTTCCCGACTTTGAATATCAGCTTGCCCAGGTTCGCGTTCTGCTCCATGCGTATGAACTCCACGCCGGATGCCAGCTTCAAGACGCTCTTTATCTTGTCGAGGTCCAGGCCGAGCTCGCAGTCGTCCGCGTAGTACGACTCGAACGCGCCCTTGTCGACCTTCATCTCGATCATCGCCACGTGGGCGGCGTCGACGGCCTTGAGGGTCATCCCCTCGGGGGTTATGTTGAACTTGACCTCGTCGACGAGCGCTGAGATGATGTTCACCAGGCCTTTCAGCGTCTCGGACTTCAGCTCGGCACTGAACTGCCTGCCTGCGTCGCCGCCATCGTATAGAACGGTTCCGGGCATGGGCGACTCTCCTGTCAGTACTCCCTCCAGGAGTAGTTGCACTTGCAGCAGCGGTAGATCATGGTCTCCGGCTCATCGGCGGAACGGGTCTGCCTTATCACGAAGAACGCCTCGGTGTGCTTGCACTTCGGACAGAGTATCCTGGTCTTCGGGAGCGTCGCGGGACTTTCCGACGAAATGATCGCGATCTCCTTGTCCTTGGACTCCGTTGTTATTATCTCGGGCTTCGCGCCGATGTCCATCGTACGCTTGCAGCCTCTGCACACGTATTTCCCTTCCTCCGGGAACATCATCGAACCGCATGACGGGCAAAACATCTGACAGCCTCTCTTTCTCCGCATATTCTGTCCATATAAAGTTATATCGAGGTGTGTCGCACGGCGGTCGCGAGCCGTGTTTCGATCGCGGCACGCCGGGCGTCTCCGACTTCATAGGACAATGCTCATGCGAAAAAACGTCGGCGACAGCAACTTAAAAATACACGCTATAGATAGACCGTCTGTTTATAATACTAGGGCGACGCCCTGTATCATCATCACGGTCAAGGGGGCTAGACGACCCTTTCACAAAGTCCTCCGCAGTACGGAGGCGAAATACGAAAAGGAGAAGATACCGATGGAAATGGAATTCGAATTCCTCGGCGGCGCCGACATGGTAGGCCGCATGGGGATGACCATGAAAGGAAACGGAATGACGATGCTGGTGGAATACGGCCTCAGCCCCACCAAGCCTCCGGAGTTCCCTCTGCCTGCGCCGAAGATAGACCACGCGTTCCTCACGCACGCCCACTTGGACCACTGCGGGATGATCCCCCAGGTCTGCGGCAGGTACAACTGCGAGCTCTTCACCACCCCCCTCTCGGCGGAGGTCGGGGAGCTCATGATGAACGACACCTTGAAGATCGCGAAGGCCGAGGACTACGTCCAGCCATACACCGTAGGCGACATCGAGAGGACCATGCGCGCCGTCGTGCCCATGAAGTACAACGACACCATCAGCCTGAAAGGCGTGGACGTCACCATGCACGACGCCGGCCACATCCCCGGGGCGGCGATGTTCGAGTTCGAGAAGGACGTCAAGACCGTTTACACTGGAGACATCCACACCGAATCCCAGAGGCTCGTCGGCCCGGCGAAGCCGCTGGACTGCACCAACCTGTTCATCGAGGGGACGTACGGCGGACGCTCGCACCCCTCCAGGAAGGAAACCGAGCAGAGGTTCCTGGCGAAAATTGAAGAGGTTATCGAACGCGGAGGCACCGTCCTGATCCCCTGCTTCGCAGTCGGGAGGACCCAGGAGATCATGCTCCTGCTCCGGAACCTCGGATACGACATGTGGGTCGACGGCATGGGGAGGGCGGTCACCCGCCTGTTCCTCGACTACCCCGAGTACATCAAGGACGTCAAGCACCTCAAGAGCGCCAAGAAGAGGTTCAACGAGGTCAGGAACGGCGCCTCCAGGGACAACGCCAGGAGAGGGGACATCATAGTCACCACCGGCGGCATGCTCGACGGCGGACCCATCCTCGGATACCTGAAGGGCCTGAAAGACGACCCGAAGAGCGCCATCCTGCTCGTCGGGTTCCAGGCCGAGGACACCAACGGCAGGATGCTCCTGGAACAGGGATGCGTCAAGATCGACGGCGACGTCTACCCCGTGGCCTGCGAGCTTCAGAGGTACGACTTCTCCGCGCACGCGGACCATGGTCAGCTCATCAGGTTCATAGAGAAGTGCGACCCGGACAACGTCATAATAATGCACTCCGACACCCGCGACCTCTTCCTGCCGGACCTGCAGGACTACAACGTCATCCTGCCCGAGACCGGGAAGGCGTTCCACCTGGAGGTCTGAGGGTGGACCTGTCCGCCTACCTCAAGAACGACGTGGGGAAAAAGGACCTGACCACCAGGCTGGCCGTCCCGGACGTGGACGGGACCGCCTACGTCATCTGCTGCGAGGACGCCGTCGTTGCCGGGATAGGGGAGGCGGCCGACCTCTTCGAGTCGTTCGGCGTGGACGCCACCCCCCTGGCCGAGGACGGGGACAGGGTCCGCGCCGGTTCAAGGGTCTTGTCCGTGTCCGGTCCCCTGCCCGGGATCATAACCTGCAAGAGGACCGCGCTGGGATTCCTGGCCCGCATGACCGCGGTGGCCACCAGAACCTCCGAGGCCGTCGCGGATTCCAACGGGACGCCCATGACCTCATTGGACTTGGCGACTCCCGGGTTCGGGGAGTTCGAGAGGAAGGCGGTCGCCGTCGGAGGCGGAAAGATGCGCGCGGGGACTCTGGACTCCGCCATAATTCTGAGAAAAGAACATATAAAGGCCTGCGGAAGCCTCAGGAACGCGCTCTCGCGCCTGGACGACGCGCCTTTCTCCTTCAAGAAGGAGATCGAGGTCTCCGACGAGGGCGAGGCCAAGGCCGCTGCGGAAGCGGGGGCGGACATCATCCTGGTCTCCGGGAAGGACGCGGCCTCCGTGAAGAGGATCGCGGACGCAGCCAAGGCCGTATCCCCGGGAATGATCGTCGAGGCCTCCTGCGACGCCGACGACGTGGGCGCGTTCTCCGGCGTGGCGGACCTCCTGTCCGTGGAGGGGCTGATCGGTCTCTCCGGATTCAAGCCCTTCAGGCTCGAGATGCTATAAGGCTCCGCCAAATACTATAAGTCGGCTTCCGATTGCCCGTGCATGCCATTGAACCTCGAGGAATATACCTGCGAGTTCTGCGGGAAGACCTGCAAGAACGTCATCTACGCCGCGTTCGTCTGCGACGACCCGGAATGCATCGAGAAGGCCAGGGTCGCCCGCGGAGGACCCGGCGGGCACATGAAGAGGAAGGCCGAGGGCAAGCCGATCATCCCGGCCGACCTCGAGCCGATGATAGAAGAGAACAAGAAGGCGCGAGGGGGCTTCCCCCGCACCGTTTTCAGTGCCTGAACACGCGGCAGCCGGTGAAGACCATGGCCATGCCGTGCTCGTTGGCGGCGTCGATGACCTCCTGGTCCCTTATGCTGCCTCCGGGCTGGATTATGGCAGTGACGCCTGCCGCGGCGGCCTCGTCCACTCCGTCCCTGAACGGGAAGAACGCGTCGGACGCCATCACGCAGCCCTTGGTGGGCTCGTTGGCCTTCATGGACGCTATCTTCGCGGAGTCGACGCGGCTCATCTGACCTGCGCCTATCCCCACGGCGCGCTCCTCCCTGACGTAGACGACGGCGTTGGACGTGACATGCTTCGCCAGCTTCCATGCGAACAGGAGGGCCGCGACCTCGGTCTCGGTGGGGGCGCGGTTCGTCACGACCTTCAGGTTCTTCGGGTCTATCGCGACGTCCTCGTCGGTCTGGACCAGCATGCCGCCCTGGACCTTCTTCATCTTGAACTCCCTGTGCTTGGCTGAAGGGCAGATGGGCGAGCCGGTCCTGAGAAGGCGGATGTTCTTCTTGGCCTCCATTATCTCCGCCGCGCCCTCCTCGTAATCGGGGCAGATGACGGCCTCGACGAAATGCTGGGAGATCTCGGTGGCGGTGGCGACGTCGCAGTTCCTGTTGAGGCATATGACGCAGCCGAAGGCGGAAAGGGGGTCGACGTTGTAAGCCGTCATGAACGCGTCGTAGATGTTGTCCGCGGAGGCGAGGCCGCAGGGGTTGGTGTGCTTCATGACTACCGCGGTGGGCTTCTCGAAGTCCATGCAGATGTCCAGCGCCTTGTCCAGGTCCAGGATGTTGTTGTAGGAAAGCTGCTTCCCATGGAGCTGCTCCGCCTTGGCGACGGTGGTGCCGGGGGTGAACGGGTCCTTGTAGAACGCGGCGGACTGGTTGGGGTTCTCCCCGTACCTCAGGTCCTCCACCTTCTCCAACGGGATGGGGAAGGAGGCCGGGAACCCTTCGCAGAAGCGGGGGTACATGCGGGACGCGATCATGGCGTCGTAATTGGCAGTGGTGATGAACGCCTCAGCCATCAGCCTCCCGAGAAGGTCCTCGGAGAGCTCCCCCTTCTCCCTCAGCTGCTCCAGCACGGGCGCGTACTGGTCGGGGGAGGTGAGCACGGCGACGGACTGCCAGTTCTTGGCCGCGGCGCGGATCATGCTCGGGCCGCCGATGTCGATGTTCTCGACGACGTCCTCGAAGGTGGACCCCTCCTTCAGGACGGTCTGCTTGAACGGGTACAGGTTAATGACGACCATGTCGATGGGCTCGATGCCTTTGTCTTTGATCGCCTGCATGTGCTCGGGGACGTCCCTGCGGGCCAGGATGCCTGCGTGGACCTTCGGGTGGAGGGTCTTCACGCGGCCGTCCAGCATCTCCGGGAACCCGGTCAGGTCGGAGACCTCGATCACCGCGACGCCGTTCTCTTTCAAAAGCCTGTACGTTCCGCCGGTAGAGATGATTTCTACGCCGAGGGACGAGAGTGCCTTGGCGAAATCCACTATCCCGCCCTTATCTGACACGCTTATTATCGCTCTGCGAACTTTGGACAAAGGGATACCTCCTCTTTCGAGGCCGCATACTCCCGTATGCATCGTAGGAATGGAATCATCGTTAAAGGGAGTTTCGGAACCGGACGATGGCAAGGAAACGGGCACGGCTAAAGGGGACCGCGCCCGGAAACGGTTTCGAGAATCGAATAACGCCATCGCCATCTGCATCACGAAGGCTATATTCTGCCTTACCCTTAGTTTTACATGATATATAACGTTGTCTAAACCTAAAATGACATGGCCAGACGTCTTTCCACAGGCGGATCCGCATGCCGAAGGCTGCACAAAGGGGCGGACAACGATATATCCGCGTCCGCGTATGCGGTGAGGATGAGGAAGAAGGACCTCGAGATCGCCTTGCAGGGGGTGAAAGGGTTCGAGTCCCCGGACCCGGCGTTGGAGCAGTACATGACCCCTGCGACCATGGCCGCGGACATCGTCTTCGAAGCCTACAGGGCGGGGGACGTCGAGGGGATGAAGGTCGTCGACCTGGGATGCGGGACGGGGATGCTGTCCATCGCCTGCAGCCTGGCGGGCGCCGGGGCCGTGATAGGGTTCGACAAGTCCGAGGATGCCCTGAGGATCGCCGAAGCCAACGCGGAGTCCCTGGGAGCCGTAGTGGACTTCCGCCTGTGCGACGTTTCCGACGTCGAAGAGGGAGCAGACACAATCGTCATGAACCCCCCTTTCGGATGCCAGAGGCGCGGCGCCGACCGCCCGTTCCTCGAAAAGGCCCTGGAATTGTCGGAATGCGTGTACTCGATCCACATGGCCGAGACGCTGGGGTTCGTGGAGGGCTTTTGCGAGAAAAGGGGCCGCGAAATCGCCTATTATAAAATATATAAGTACGAAATCCCCCATACATTCGCGTTCCATACGAAGATGAGCAAGACGGTCGACGTGGCCGTCGTGAACATAAGGTGAATCATTATGACCAGTATAGATTTGGTTTTTCCAGGCGACGAGGTCGCCGTCGAGGAGGAGTACCTCGCCGCCGAGGGCACGTTCGCGGAGAACGGCGTCGTCTACGCTTCGCAGGTAGGGGTCCTCGAGCTGGACGACAAGGACTGCGTCGCCAGGGTGGTGTCCCACAACCCGCCCAACGTCCTCAAGGAGGGCGACATCGTCTACGCCGTGGTGGCGGACATCAGGAACACCATGGCCACCGCAGACGTCGTGGCCAAGGAGGGCGTGGACAGGAGCCTGGGAGGCGAGACTTACGCCACGATCCACGTGTCCAAGATCTCCCCCAAGTACACCGACGACGTGTCCAAGGAGCTCAGGAAGGGCGACTACATCAGGGCGATAGTTACCGGAACCAAGCCCTCGCTGCAGCTGGCCACGAAGGACGACCACCTCGGAGTCATCAGATCCCAGTGCGGGACCTGCAAGACCGAGCTTGTCAGGAAGGGCAACGGCCTCTACTGCAAGAAGTGCGACAGGTCCTTCAGCAGGAAGCTCGCGGACGATTACGGCAACGTCATCCTCTGAAGATGAAGCTGGTATCGCTCATATCCGGCGGAATAGATTCTCCCGTGGCGTCATACATGATGGCGCACGTGGGCGCGGATGTGATCCTTCTCCACATGGACAACGGCTCCTTCGGCGATCCGAAAGAGACCGAGAAGGTCATAGACATAGCGGAACAGCTGGAATCGGTCACGGGGAAGGAGTTCCCGGTCTACGTGGCCGACCACGAGAACAATCAGACGCAGATCAAGAAG
>JAFZXW010000041.1 GCA_017616575.1 Candidatus Methanomethylophilaceae archaeon | reverse complement strand
TGATGGCGTTGGAAGGGAGGTTCTCCTCGTCCGGGTTCGTGAAATCCGTGACCGCCGTCGACTGCGTGTGCGAAAGGTCCGCGATGAGAGTCCGCGGAGGCCAACTGATTCGTCGCAAAACCGCTTACGATGGGATGACCGTCGCCCTATGCAAGACGGACATGGATCTGAGGTTCTGAAATGAGAGACGTTCTGATTTTTTCCGGGACCACCGAAGGTAGGTCCATCGCGAAGGCCCTGAAATCCGGAGGGGCCTCCGTCCACGTGAGGGTAGCCACCGGGTTCGGCGCCGAGATTATGGAAGACGACCGCATCGAGGACGTGCGCGTAGGGAGCTGCGGAGGAGCGGAAGGCATAGCGAGGGAGATCCGTTCTCTAGGGTGCTCCGCCGTCGTGGACGCCACCCACCCGTACGCGTCGACGATATCCGAGCATGTGAGGCAGGCATGCGAGGCCACGGGCGTCCCGCTGGTGAGGATAACAAGGCCGGCGTCCTCGCAGGACGGCATGGTCGTTGTCGAGAGCGTCAAGGCGGCCGTGGACTTCCTGTGCAATACCGAAGGGGTGATCCTGGCTACGACCGGCTCCAAGGACGCCGAGGAATATACCCGCATTCCCGGTTACAAGGACAGGGTCGTCATGAGGGTGCTATCCACATTGCCGTCGGTGGAGAAATGCGTCTCCCTGGGCTTCGAAGGGAAAGGCCTGGTATGCGCCCAGGGCCCGTTCTCGGAGGAGTCCAACCTCGCCTTGATCAGGCAGACCGGGGCGTCCTGGATCGTGACAAAGGACTCCGGTCCGTCGGGAGGGTTCCAGGAGAAAGTCTCCGCGGCGGAGAAGGCCGGGGCGAGGATAGTTCTGATAGCGAGGCCGCCGGACTCCGGAATGGGGTTCGAAGAGGCCGTGAAGAAGCTGGAAGGCATCCTCGGGATAGAAATCGCAGAGAAGAAGGCCCGCAGGGTATGCCTCATCGGGATTGGGATGGGCAAGGACGGCATGACCGTCAGGTCCTCCAAGAAGCTGAAGGACGCCGACCTAGTGATCGGCGCGGAGAGGATGCTGGCATCGGCCGGGATCGCGGGGAAGGACACGCTAACGGAAGACCGCGCGAAGGAGATGGCGGATTATCTGAGGGAAAACCCCCAATACGAGAACATAGCAGTCCTCCTGTCCGGCGACATAGGGTTCTACAGCGGCGCCAAGAAACTGCTGGAGAACCTGGAAGGATTCGAGATAGAGTCGGAGTGCGGCATATCGTCGGCCGCCTACCTTTGCTCCAAGATGGGCATACCATGGCAGGACGTCCGCCTCACCAGCGCTCACGGGAAGGAGTGCAACATAACCGGCAACGTAAGGACCAACGGCAAGACGTTCGCCCTCATGACCGGAGCCGAGGGCGTCCGCTCCATGTGCGCCGAGCTCGAGAGGTACCTCCCGGACGTGAAGGTGACCATCGGCGAGAACCTCGGATATCCGGACGAGAGGCTTACCTCCGGGACGCCGTCCGAGATCCTCGCGAAAGAATTCGGAAGCCTTTGCGCTGCGGTGATAGAGAACCCGGACCCGGACCTCTCCTGCCCGGCATGGATCCCGGACGAGGACTTCATAAGGGGAGAAGCCCCCATGACCAAGAGCGAGGTCAGGACCCTCTCGGCGGCCAAGCTCCGCATCGAAAGCGATTCTACCGTATACGACGTCGGGGCCGGCACCGGATCCGTTTCGGTCCTCATGGCGAGGATGTGCCCCGACGGCAAGGTCTACGCCATAGAGAAGGAGGAAGAGGCCGCGGACCTCATCGAGAAGAACAAGACGGCCCTCTGCACCCCCAACGTGGAGGTCGTCAGAGGGACCGCCCCGGACGCCTTGGCCGGGCTGCCGGCGCCTACGCACGCCTTCATCGGAGGCTCCTCCGGTAACCTGATGGAGATAATAGACGTCATAACCTCGAAGAACCCGGGCGTCCGCATGGTCATAACCTCCGTCACGCTCGAGACGCTGTCCGAGACCATGGACGCGATCCGCTCGTGCGGCCTCATAGAGGAAGAGACCATATGCGTCAACGTCTCCCGCGCCAGAAAGGCCGGGAGATACCACCTCATGACCGCCCAGAACCCCGTGTACATAACGGTGGTGAGGAAATGAAAATACCTCGCGTGATGATCGCCGCGCCGTCCAGCGGGAGCGGGAAGACCCTGGTGACCTGCGGGATACTCCAGGCGTTGGTCAACAGGAAACTGAAGACGGCCTCGTTCAAATGCGGCCCGGACTACATCGACCCGATGTTCCACAGCCGCATCATCGGTGCCAGGTCGAAGAACCTGGACGCGTTCTTCGTCGACGAGGAGACGCTGAGATACCTGTTCTCCAAGGGAGCCGACGGATGCGAGATTTCGGTTATCGAGGGCGTCATGGGATTCTACGACGGAATCGCCGTGGACAGTTCCTACGCCAGCTCCTGCGACGTGTCCCTGAAGACCCGCACCCCTGTCGTCCTGCTCGTGGACTGCCGCGGGGCCAGCCTGTCCGTGATCCCCGTGGTGAAAGGGTTCCTCGAATTC
>JAFZXW010000040.1 GCA_017616575.1 Candidatus Methanomethylophilaceae archaeon | reverse complement strand
TCGGAGCGTCGGAAATGATATCCTCTTTGCGGATGGAGACGCCACTGGACAGACTGGCGGCCCCTGAAACGAGACCTCCGAGAACGCCCTTGCCATCTACGTCGTCTTGGACCAAGGTCTTGCCAACCACTTTCTTGGACGCGTCCCCAGTGCCGCTCTTGGACGACTTTACCTTGGAATACCCCTCGTCACGTGGGGGCTCGCACTTATTTTTGTAAAAAATAGGTTCGAAATTCCCTGTATCCTTCGATACGAATACCTCAGCGTCGTTAGTACCGACAATCTCGAATTCCGCAGTGTCCAACTCGCGAGGAGGAAAGCTTGACTTACCGCTCCCTATCCTCATGACCCCTGTCAGAATGCCGTTGCCGGCGACGCGCCTGCCGCCTAACAAGTTCGAAATTTTCTCCTTGAAGCGGCCACCTGCATCCCCTTGTGAGCCGTTACTCATGAGATTCCCTTCTGTGGAACCTCCATACGCTTACTAATAAATAAAAGATATCACGACGGCTCCCGAACAATAGTCTGGAGTTCGCCCCCAGCAGGAACGTCGGCCATGAATCAGACAGACGCCCTGAAGGATGCCTCTTCCGATTTCCTCGTCGGCGGCGACCCGCCCCTCCCGCCAAGACATGCGACGAAAGACTACAAACCGATATAACGTCTCCGCATCGTGCTTCATGCATGAACACGAAAGACGAGATCGCCGACGCCCTCGGAGGCCAAAGAACCGGGGCAGCCCCTCCGGCGATCTTCACCCAGTCAGGCACCGTATCGCAGATGGACGCCTGCGGCGCGTGCTGGCCGGAAGCCAACTTCGACGCCGAGAAAATGGCCGAGCTCGCGATGCAGCCGGCGGAGCTTTTCGGGTTCGCCAGCGCGAGGGTCCCCTTCGACATAAACATCGCCTCTGAGATCGTCGGATGCACGATCGACAAGGGCAGGAAGGACAGCCAGCCTGCCGTGACCGGATCCCCGTGGAGGACCGGGGACATAACAATCCCGGAAGTCCCTGACATCATCTCCCCGGAGGAGTTCCTGGAAGGCGGGAGATGCCCGGTCATCCAGGACGCCGCCAGGATCATAAGGTCCCGCAGGGAGGACCTTTTCCTCATTGCCGGGATGGAGGACGCCCTGTTCGCCGCAAGCCAGATGGTCGGCATGGAGTCGTTCCTGATGGGATCCCTCATGGATCCCGGCAGATGCAAATGCTGGGTGGACGCCCTGGTCCCTTGCATGAAGGCCTACGCCGGAGCCCTTTCAGAGGTCGCGGACGACGTCCAGATAATCGTCGGGGCCTCCACGGACATCATGCCCCCGGAGATGTTCCACCTGCTCACCGAGGACTCGGCGTCAAAGATAATCGGAAGCGTCAGAGACTCGTTCTCTACAGTCCATTGCTGCGGGAGAACATTCGAGGTCATGGAGGACCTGGCGTCGCTAGGCGAAGACGGGCTGTCGGTGGAGTCGTTCCAAGACTACGAGACGGTCATTGAGAAGACGTGCGGCAAGGTCAGCCTGATCGGCGGTATCCCCCCGGTCGCCCACCTGATGCTGAAGACCCCGGACGCCATAATCAGGGACGCCTGGAGGAGCTCCGACGCGGGATATTCCATAATCGCCCCGGAATGCGGGGTCCCGCCTTACACTCCGAACGAAAACCTGCTGGCCTTGGCGAGGTACCGGGAAGTTCGCCGACCTCCCGCGTCAACTGCGCACGAACTTCACGTAATCCGCCTTCCCCTCGGATTTGATGTCCTTCAGCATTGCGGAGAGGTCCGACCCGTCGCATGACACGACCATGACCTCCAGGCATTGGCGGCCCCTCAGATGGGAGTGGAGCTGCGTCTTTATGGCATGCTCGTATCTGGCCTGCAGGCGTATCATCCAAGGGTCGTCATGGTGCCTGCGCACGATGATCAGGACGCCTTCCACCTCCCCTTTGATCTCCCCCATCTCGCGGATCTCGTCGATGGCGGCGGCGATGGAGACCCTGACGGCCTCGGACCTCCCGTGGAGGCCGTATTCCTCCTGTATCTTGTCCAGGTCCCTGAGACTGTCCTCGTTCAAGGAAACGCTTATGACTCCCATGTGGTCTCCAAACGTTTGAGGTTATTAATAACTATTAACGTCATTATTATTAATTCATGCTCGCCACCACTATATACGGCCCTTGAAATGACGCTGGCATGAACCCTCTCCAGAACGAGGTCGACGCACTCCGCAGAAGATGCATCGGATGCGGGAAATGCTCCAAAGTGTGCCCGTCCTTCAAGCACGGCGGCTGCGACCCGATGGAGATCATGATAGGGAACGACGAGGCCGTCCTCCAATGCATCACATGCGGCAACTGCTCCAGGGTATGCCGTAGAAGCGACCCGTTCAGGGTCATGCAGGACCTGATATGCCTCGCCAAGGGCATCCATCTTTCCGAGGACTTCCGCAGTACCGGATACGCCATGCCCCTTCCGGAGCCCCAGGGAAACGGCCTTGAGCCGGAATGGAAAGGGGACGACATGTACGTGATGCCAGGATGCGTGGTCAAATGCAAGGTCCCCTACGTCGAGTACGCCGCGGCCGCATGCTTGAGCGCCGTAGGGGTGAAAGCCATGGAGCTTCCCGGGAACACCTGCTGCATGCACCCCCTGCAGTTCCGCGAGATGGCCGACGTCGAGAGGTACGGATACAAGAACGCCATGGGCCAGGCCGCCGGAGAAAAAGACCTGGTGACCCTGTGCGCCGGATGCAGCGACGAGCTGGAGGAATCCGGCGTGGAGGCGGAGCACCTGATCCCGTTCCTAGGGAAGCGCTTGGGCAGCCTGCCTCGTTTCAGAGACGCCCCCAAGGTGGCCATAGAGCCCGGCTGCTCCGCGATGAGATTCAAGAAGGAGCTGAAAGACATAGCCGAAGCCATGGGATGCGAGGTTGTGAACTCGTCCATGGGCTGCTGCGGGAAATACTCGCCCGTCTCCGAGGCCCTCATGGACGAAAGAGAGGCGGAATGCGCCGGCGCGGACATGGCCGTCGTCGGATGCCCCATGTGCCTGGTGAGATACGAGGACCGCGAAGGCGGGATTCCAACTGTCCATGTCGCGGAGCTCGTGGCCATGGCCGCAGGCGACCGCCGTACCTTGCCTTTCCACAAGAACAAGCCGTCGGACGGATCCTGGAACCGAGATTGACAAAAAGACATAAATATAACCATGGTATCGCATGATTGTTGCTCATGTGGTGTAGTGGCCAATCATGAAGCCCTCTCGAGGCTTCAACACGGGTTCGAATCCCGTCGTGAGCACTATTCTTCTCTCATCTTCGCTTTCACGGCAATCCATAAACGTCCCGTTGCAATCTATCGTCCATGAAGATGGTCTTTTTCCTAGGCGGGCTGGACTGCGAGCAATGCGCAGAGAAGATCGAGTCCCACATCCAGAGACAGCCTGGGGTGAGGGGCGCCTGCCTGATGTTCGTCACCAAGAGGCTCATCATCGACTGCGAGGACGACGCCGCTGACGCGATACAGGAGGAAGTCATCAGAAGCGCGGCGAAGGCCCAGGGCAACGTGACTGTGAAGAGAGTCCAGCGACCCGGGCGCAGCCTTTCAAAACTCGTCCGGACGGATCGGCGGAAGCCTCTTGTGCTCCATGGAGTCCACCTGGGCGCGGATCCCGGCCACGACGTCCTTCGATATCCCTGTGTCGGCCTCTATCTGGGCATCGGTGCGGTCCTGCTCCATCGAATACAGTATCCTGTCCAGGTCGGCGTACTTTATCCCCATCTCCGACTCGTCGGTCTGGCCCTCCCAGAGCCCCGCGGACGGAGGCTTCGCGATTATGGCCTCGGGTATGCCTATCATGGCCGCGATCTGCCTGACCTCGGTCTTGTACATGTTGGCGAGAGGGGTCACGTCGCAGGCGCCGTCGCCGAACTTGGTGAAGTAGCCCATCATCAGCTCGCTCTGGTTGGAGGTCCCCATGACCACGCTGTTCCTCTTCTTCGCGAGGTTGTACAGGACGATCATCCTGCACCTGGCCGATATGTTCCCGCGCTCCAGGGGGGTCTCCTTCCCACTGAGGAGGACGGCGGCCAGAGCGTCTACGGCGGGCTGGATGTCGATGACCTTGTACTCGGTCCCGAACATGGAACACAATTCCGCGGTGGTCTTGTAGTCCTCGGCGGGCGTGACGCGGGAAGGCATGAAGACGTTGAGGACCTTGTCCGCCCCTATGGCGTCGACGCAGAGCTTCGTGACCACGGCGGAGTCGATCCCTCCGCTTATACCTATGACGACGCCGTCGCAACCGATGTCCTTTATTGTTTTCCTTATGAAACCGAGAAGCCCCTGGACGTCCTCCGAGGTAATGTTGGGTATGCTGACTCCGACCATCGGACGGGCATCGGAATTCGGTCTTATAAGATGTCCGCAGACTTGGCAGTCCGGATGAAATACGCGTTAGCACATGCACCCTCCATGAAAGTCGGACTGCTGCTGTGCCAGCTTCGCCCCTCCATGGGCGACCCGGAGTCCAACGCGAAGGCCGTTATCGGGCTGATGGGACAGGCTGACGTCCTGGTGCTCCCCGAAATGTTCTTGACCGGATACGGGACCCCCGCCGATGGTCTGGAGTGCAGGGTGGAAGGGGCCGTCGGGATGCTGTCGGACGCGTGCAAGGACCTCGACAAGGCCGTGGCGGTCGGATCCCCCAGGTGGACGGGCGCCGGGATCGCCAACAGCCTCCTGTTCCTCTCCCCGGACGGGGACGCCTTCTACGACAAGGCCCACCTCGCCAGGTTCGGAGCGTATTCCGAGGACGGGTTCGTTTCAGGGGAGAGGCCTGGCATGGGGTCTTACCATGGAATGAGGTTCGGGCTATGCGTCTGCTACGACGTGTTCTTCCCCGAGGTGCTCCATGGCCGCTCCCTCGAAGGCGCGTCAGTCAACCTCTGCTGCGCCGCGTCCGGAATCCAGTCCAAGACGTTCGTGGACACCGTCCTTCCCGCAAGGGCGCTGGAGAACGTATCGTATCTCGCATACGTGAACAACGTCGGCCCCATGGCCGGGCTCGAGATGCACGGGTGCTCTCGGGGCCTGGACCCGTTCGGGCGCACGATTGCAGAGTGCAAAGGAGTGGGAACTGCAAGGATGACGGTCGACACCGAGACACTGAAGGAATGCAGGGAGGCCAGGCGCCATCTCGTGGACTACCGCCGCGACATAGGTTGGACATGAAAAGCGATAGAGAAAAGTATTAATCCCATCACAAGTTCCCCCGCACGAAGCCGAGGTGGTCCAGCCCGGTAAGGCGCGAGCCTGGAAAGCTCGTGGGAATTTTCCCTCGGGAGTTCAAATCTCCCCCTCGGCGCTTCTCATCCACAATCCGATGATACAGATTATTATAGGGCTCGGCGATGGGGTCGCAATCGGTGCGAAAAGATGATCGTCAACGCTGAACTGTTCGTAAAAGACCACCCTGGGCAGCTCGTAGGCTCGCTGGAGCCCATCTCCCTGATGGACGGGAACATCCTGGAGGTCGTCCACAACCGCGAGAAGATCGTCAACAACAGGATCTGCATCAACGTCACCTTCGAGGTGGAGGGGCAGGAGCAGCTGTGCAGGCTGAAGGACGTCTGGAAGTCCAAAGACATAATCATAGCCAGGCTTGGATCCGTCTACCAGACTTACACGATGGAATACATGCTCATAGGGGACTTCGACGGAGGGAAGATTGAGGACCTCATGGCCGAGGCAGGAAGGATGATGAACCTGGCGGCCACCGACGTCAGGTACTCCTCCAAGGGGGACGTCTCCAAACGCACCGCGATGCTTGCGGTGAAGACCCGCAGCGAGGAGGAGCTGGACATGATGGACAGGTTCCTCGACGAGAAATGCCGCGAATCCGGGATCACCTATGTGAGGGGTGTCTGAATGAGGATGTTCATCTGCGGCTTCGGAACCGTCGGACAGGGGTTCGCCGAGGTCCTGGCGTCCAAAGGCGGCATGATCCGCGACAGGTTCGGCGAAGAGGCGGTGATAACCGGCGCGATGGACTCCCGCACGTACGTCTGCGACCCCGACGGGCTGGACCCGTTGGCCTTGGTGTCCAGGAAGAAGACGGAACACGTCGTCGGAGACAGGACGTACTCCGACCCCGTGAAGGTGCTGGAGGACGCC
>JAFZXW010000039.1 GCA_017616575.1 Candidatus Methanomethylophilaceae archaeon | reverse complement strand
CCGCATACGCTATAGCCCGCAGGATGACGACGCCCAGCATGATCGGGCGCACGACGAACACCGGCGAACAGAACCCGCTCATGACGCAGGTAATGGCGGTCGCCCCTCCCGGCGGATGGATCGTTCCGGTCAGCATCATCACGATTATTGCCACGCCGCCGGCGATTCCTACGCCTAGGAACCTCAAATCGTCCAATGCCCCCGCCCAGTCCAGGATCATCGCGACCGAAACGCCGATGACGGCGGAGAAGAGGTGTCCGAAGAAGACGTTCTTGGTCTTGGAGAACGGGGCCTTCGGAGCCCCGTATATAAGGACCGCGGTGGCGCCGAAGGATGCGACCAGATACGGATCGGCGAAAGACTGGTCGAGATACGCCAGTATCGAAAGGGCGGCGAACGCGGCGGCCAACGTCACCGCGAGGACCATGGCGTCATAGTCCTCGGACGGCTTGAAAGGGTTGTCCATTTTATCTTCTCTGGACGGAAGCGGCCTTCATGGTATTTGGCACCTCGCCGCGGCCTCGGCGCTTCGCGGTCATCTCCAGCTCGATGTCGAAGAACCCGCCCCTTATTCCGTTCGGAAGCACCTTGCAGTCGTTCACAACCACCTCCTTCCCGTCCGAGAAAACGAAGACCATAGTCCTTTCCATGTCCTTTACGACGGGAGCGGAATCCGGAAGGCCCGCCTGGGCGAGAAGGCCGCATCTTTCAATCGTCTCTTTGATTCCAACCACGGTGTCCGCGCCGACTGATTTCTCGCTTTCGAAGATTTCGGTTCCGGGGTATTGGGACCGTCTGATGTTCGTTCCGGTGCCGTCGGAATTGACTCTGAGCATGGCCTCCGTGAACCCGTCCTTGCGCTTCTCGGAAAAACGTATCTCCGTCAGGCTGGAGACGTCGGGAAGCGGGACCTTCTCGCGTTCCAGAGCGTCTCTGAAAAGGCCCACGATCCTTCTGGCGGCCTCTTCGGAAATAATTGGGGAACGGTTGTCCGAGAAGCTTATCTTCTCGCCGCTGGCATACCTGATCAGCACGTCCCCGCCGAAGTTCTCCGGAAGCCCGTGGGTGGTGGAATGCAATCCGTTGCCTTTGACGAGCCCCAGTTCCGAGACGAGCACAGCCAGATCCGGGAACAGGTCGTCCTTGATCAGCCCCCACCGACGCCTGCGGTCGCCTCCCCTAAAGGAATTGGCGGCCGTCTCCAGATAGAGGAACGTCCCAGAATCCGAAGGCGAGGCGTACGCGGAGACATAGCCGAGCGCGTCCTCCTCGTTCTTCTTGACCGTGCGCCCCAATGCCGACGTGACCTCGAAGAACACCATCTCATTGGAAGTTATCGACGTCGGGACGTTCCTGTCACGGTACCTGTACGTCCCGCCGCACTCGTTCCGACGCGGCTTGCTTATGATCTCGATGTCCTCGCCATCCCCATTCCTCTTGAACAACCCCATCGAAGGCCACCCGACGTAAGATTCCCGCGTCAGGACCCCGACGCGATGCGGATTCATAGTCTTATGTCCGGCCTCTGGATGCGAATTCCATGTCTCAGGCGAAGGGAGACGTCCTAACAACCTTAACATGGCTTCCCACCGCTCAAAAACGATGCAGGGCTGATACGTACGCCGAAGCCTAAAGCCGGCATGGACAGGGATAGAATGGGAAACAGGGCGGTGATCACCACCAGGAACGACTTGGAGAACGACGGTATAGGGCTTTATATGCACTGGAACGGAGGGTACGACTCTGTTCGTCCAATTCTAGACTATTGCAAGATCAGAGGCTTCAGGACGCCGGACGAAAGCGACTACGGATATGCGAGGCTGGCCCAGGTCGTTTCCAACATGATGGGAGGCGACGGCTATTCCGTCGGGATCGGCCCCCTCGGCGCCCTGGACACGGACAACGGCGACAACGGGACCTACGTGGTCGAAGGATGGAAGGTGGTGGAAAGGTAGCACTTCCAGGGCGACGAGCAGAACACGAACGATTACGACGAGTTCATGAAGTTCGTGGACGACTCCCAGCCTGAATGGCAGAAGATCGGGGGCCCCATGATGAGGAGGTTGCTGAAATACGGGAGGACGCTTCCAGAGGTGTCTTTCCAATACCATTTCAGCATGGAGCGCAGGGCCGGGATGGGGATCCGCTCCCACGGCTTCAGGGAGGGCTCGTCCTACGACTGCCTGCCCGGGCGCGAAGACGGCCGTCTGCTCGTCACCGGCCTTTCCGGGGACACGCTGACCGGGGAATACATGGGGAGGACCGTCACGGGGCCGGTGTTCCCTTGGAAGGACGGCGCCGAATCCTTCGTCCTGGACGACGGCGGGAGGGAGAGGATAGTCGAGTCGATGAAGCCGGCGTGTCGACGGTCATGCCCTCCTGGCCTCGTTCAGCGGACGGTCCCAGAAGATCTTCGCCCCGTTCTCGGAGGCGAGGGAGTCCGCCGTCTCGCGGAACGATTCCAGGAACTCGGCCTCGCGCTTCTTGGAACGCCTTCCAGAAGCCTCGTACACCGTGCGCTCGAAGCAGGCGTCGTACGTGACGCGGTAGTCCTCGTCATCCTCATGGGGGAAGAAGCTCAGCGCGACGTCGTACCTGATCCTCTTGTCATGGGAATCGGCGACAAGAAGGGCGCGGACCGCGCGGCGCGGGACCCCGTTGAACTCGAACTCGGCTTCGAAATACTGGTCGTACACGTTTATCGGATCCATGTCGATCGGAACCAGTATCGTTCTTGGGATTTCATTATAATTGTCGAAAGGAAGAATGGACGCGACCGCCGATTGTCCTCGCCCCATGCATCCCGGAGAAAAAATAAATACCGCATGTCAATGGAGGCGACATGCCCAGAGTACGTGAACACACCCGCTTCGAGAAAGCCAGGATCATCGGCGCGAGGGCCCTCCAGATCTCCTTCGGAGCGCCTGTCTTCGTCGAGTATCCCGAGTCGTACATCGACTCTATCGACATCGCGATGCTGGAGTACGACGCAGGGCTCATCCCCATCAGCGTCATCAAGAACTGATTTTTCTCGGAAGCTCTCCTCCAGGATGGCCCTGACGTCGTCCCTGGACAGCTTCCTGTATCCTCCGCCGGTTATCGTCGTAGCGTCGACTAGCTCGTCCAGCATGTCCTCCGTGACCCCCAGGTCGCGGACCCTCGTCACGACGCCTATCTCCCTCATCCACTCCTCCATGCGCTCCAGGCCCTCCTCCGCGATGCGCCTGTCGG
>JAFZXW010000038.1 GCA_017616575.1 Candidatus Methanomethylophilaceae archaeon | reverse complement strand
TTTCGGTCGGGGATGTGTTCTTCCAGGCGAAGTGCTTTAAGAAGTTTGAGGATTTTAAGAAAGAGGGAAAGACCATCCTCTTTGTGAGCCATGACCTTTCGAGCGTGCAGAAGTACTGCGACCGCGTGGTGCTGGTGCACGAACACAAGGTCTTCGCGGAGGGCAAGCCGGCGGACGTCCTGACCGTGGAGAACATGAGGACGGTCTTCGGGGTCGACGCCAGATACGAGGTCGACGAGCGCGGTATGGGGACGGTCCGCCTGTTCGGCGCCTTCAGGGACGCCAATCGAAACGTTCTTTTACGGCAGCCATCTAACTCGGGGCATGCGTTGGGTGATCCGCAGCAAGATCCACAGAGCGACCGTCACCGAGGCCCGCCTGGACTACGAAGGCAGCATCACGATAGACGAGGACCTCATCGACAGGGTCGGGATATGGGTCGGGGAGAAGGTCACCGTCGCCGACGTGGACAACGGGAGCCGCTTCGAGACGTACGTCCTTCCCGGCGAGAGGGGCACCGGCATCATCGCGCTCAACGGGGCCGCCGCCAGGATGTGCTCCATCGGTGACAAGGTCATCATAATGGCCTTCGAGCTTACCGACGTCCCCATTCACGCCAAGGTGGCCCTCGTCGACAAGGACAACAAGGTCGTCAGGGACCTGGTGTACCGATGTACGTCGTATACACCGACGGCGGGTCAAGGGGCAACCCGGGGAAGTCCGCCTACGGCGTGGTGGTCACCTCGGACGGGAAGATAGTCTGCGAGGCCTCGGAATACCTCGGGGTGCACACCAACAACTACGCCGAGTACCGCGGCCTGATAGCCGGCATATCCAAGGTCCTGGAGTTGAAGGGGAGAAAGGCGGAGTTCGTGATGGACTCACAGCTTGTGATAAGGCAGATGACCGGCCAGTACAAGGTCAAATCCCCGGACATGGCCCGTCTCCACGACGACGCCTGCGCCCTCGCGTCCCTCATACCCGAGGTCTCCTTCAGGAACGTCCGCCGCTCCGAGGAGCTCCTGCCCAGGGCGGACGCCCTTGTCAACCGCACGTTGGACCTGAACCGATTCTTTTATATAACGACGAGACGACGGGCCGCCCATGGATAGCGGAATAGCCATAGAGGCCGAGGGCCTCACCAAGACTTATGGCGACTTCGTCGCGATCTCAAACGTGAACCTGACCGTGAGGAAAGGGGAGTTCATGGGCCTCGTCGGTCCCAACGGGGCCGGAAAGAGCACCACCTTGAAGGCCGTGACGGGGCTCCTCGCCCCCACGTCGGGTACCGTGCGCATCTCGGGAGTGGACATAAAGGACCACCGGCACGCGATGGAGCACGTGGGGTGCATCATCGAGACCCCGGAGCCATACCCCGGATTCACCCCGGGGGAGATCCTGGACTACATCGGCAGGATGTACGGGATGGACAAGCGCGAGATCGCCATCAGAGGGCGCGACGTGCTCGAGGAGGTGAAGATGTGGGAATGGAGGAACAAGCCCATAAGCGGGTTCTCGAAGGGGATGAGGCAGAGGGTCGTGCTGGCGCAGGCGCTGCTCCCAAACCCTGAGATCATCATACTGGACGAGCCCACCTCCGGCCTGGACCCCAGGGGGATGGTGGAGACCAGGAAGGTGCTGCAGAACCTCAAGACCAAGGACAGGACCCTCCTGATAAGCACCCACATCCTCAGCGAGGTGTCCGAGCTGTGCGGGTCGGTCACTATGATAAGGGACGGCAAGGTCGTCGCGTCAGGGGACGTGTCCGAGCTGGTCCACAGGAGCGCGAAGAACGGCATAACCTTGACCGTCGGCACGCTGAGGCCGATGTCCTCCGAGGCCTTGGACGGCGTGTCGGGGCTGGAAGGGGTGAAGAGCGTCGAACGCAAGGGCGAAAACACCGTCGTCATCGAGTTCGCCGGGAGCCCCGAGCAGCAGGCCGAGGTCACCAGGGCGGTGTTCGAGAGCGGGGCCGGGATCCTCTCCATGAACGAGAGGGGGGCCACGCTGGAATCCATGTACATGGAGCTCACGGAGGAAGGGGCATGAACCTCAAATCCCTGATAAAGGCGGTGTTCGAGCCGACCATCAGCGAGGACAGGCCGGCCCCGGAGAAGGACGAGGACGGGAAGCCCCTCGACCGCGAGGAGGCCGGGACCTGGTGCGAGACGGGGTACTCCGCGACCGACGAGGAGGCCCACAGGGACGTCAGCTACTCGATAAAGTCGCCCCTGCACCAGACGCTGGAGGTCTTCATGGTCCAGATGAAGCTGTTCTCCAAGATGAAATGGACCTACATCCTGCTGTTCACGGCTTTGCTGATACCGATAATAGCGCTCGCCGCGCCCGACTTCATCGAACTCATGAGCACCTTCGGATACGGAGGGGACTACTCCACCACGAGGATCGCTGGGCTCCTGTTCTTCCTCCCACTGATGCTGGGGCTGATGACGTCGATAATGTGCGGCACCCAGATGCCGTCCGAGTTCAAGGAGAGGACGGCCTACATGAACATCCCGCTGCCCATGTCCAGGGCCTCGTTCTTCTTCGGGAAGTACCTGGCTGGATTCGTGATGTGCCTCGGGATCTTCATGTTCGCATACAGCATGGCGATAGCCACCGCCCTGAAAGATTACGACACCATATTCCCCGACCTGGTCTCGTCGTCCATGATCCTGACCATGGTGGGGGTGCTGGCCTACTCCGCGACGGCATATTGCATCGGATGCTTCACCAAGAAGGGATCCTCGATATTCCCATTCGCCCTGATGAGCTTCATCATCCCGCTGATAATCGTGATAGTCTGCAGCCAGACCGACAACTACTCCCTGACCCTGCTCCCGATGTTCCTCGGCGAGGCCGCCCTCGGGATACTCGGAGGGACCATGAGCGGATCCGCCGGGATGGTTGTCCTGTCCAGCATGGACCTGACCGCCACCTGGCTAATGGTTGCCATAGGGATCGCGTGGACGGCCGCATTCCTGGCGCTGGGATACTTCCGCACCCTCAGGAGGGAGATGCGATGTCGAAATTGACGGCGATTGTCGCCACGATGCTCATGGTCGTTATCACGGTCGTCCCGCTGGCGTCCGACGACTCCGACGCGACGGACTCCACCAGGTTCTCCGACTCCTACATACTGCAGACAACCTACAAATGGGCGGACGGGACCGTGGTCAGGAACGACTGCCTTTATTACAAAGAGTCGAACACCGAGGCCATCGCGGCTTTCGAGAAATGCATAGAGGACCGCGCCGGCACACTTCCGGCCGACGACTCCAAGACCCTCAAGGCGGGAGAGATGGTCAGGATCTACTACGCCACAAAATCCATCGCCGTGGAGGTCCCGATAACCGTGAGGACGGCCGGAGGGACGGAGGACAAGAGCCAGATGTTCACCGGCCTCGTCTACCCTTACCCGCCGGGCATGTTCGTCAAAGCCGGCGACAGCTTCACCATACAGATAACCAAGGCCGTTGACAACTACGGGAAGGACGTCATATGCTACGTGAACGACGGAGGCGTCATCTACGACCTGTCCGAGCCTTACACCAAGACCATGAAGACCACCAGCGAGTTCAAGTTCGACACCGACAGCCCCTCGGGCGCGGACGGGAGGTTCTACATCGACATAGAGTACGAGGCCTCCGGGTTCAGCGTGCCCAGCGGGTCCGCGGCCCTGTTCGCCGGGATCTGCGCCGCGGTGACCATCGCCATATTCTGCATCCTGGCCTACGCCGGGATGAAGCCCAAATGGGCCAAGTGAAACGATTTGGCTGGGGAGGGGGGCCCTCGGCCCTTCCCCTCGACCCTCACCTTGTGCTCCTTCATCGAGCCGTGGCCGCCGAAGATCATCCAGTCCCCGGGGCCCAAGCGCCTCATAAGGTCCTCCCTCTCCGCCTTGCACAGCTCCGGGTCCGTGTCCACCGAGTTCATCAGGAACGGGGCGTAACGGTTGTACTGGGCCTGGGCCTCGGTCATCCCGTGGACGTTGACGTAGACGTCGCCGGTGAGGGCGACCTTGTTGGAATAGTCTATCAGCAGGACCTCGCCCTTCAGATGCCCTCCGCGGCCTTCGTAGACCTCGAAGCGGAGCCTCCCCAGCGAGAGGAAGCCCACAGGGTACAGCAGGGCGTCGCATTCCGGCCTGGCCGGCCACATGACCACGACCTTCCCGGCAGGGACGGGCTCGTACCCGGTGAGGATCTTGCACATCCCGATGTACGGCTTATGGAGGGGGTTGGACTCCCTGAACCCGTCCCTTCCCTCGTACTCCTCCCTCATGCACAGGGCGCTGTTCTCCCCGGCCAGGACCTCGTCGAAAAGATGGCACAGGCCTATGTGGTCCAGGTCCGCGTGCGTCACCAGCACCCTCTTCCGCATCCCGTCGAACCCGGGGACCGCCTCCCTCACGGCCTTCAAGGTCTCGTCGCGGTAGCAGGCGTACCCAGTGTCCACGAACAGAGTCTCCCCCTCCGATTCCAAGATGATGACGTTGCTCCCGCAAGGAGGCTCGATGACGGTCACAGAGGCCCCTTCCGCCACTGCATAACGTGTCATGCGGGG
>JAFZXW010000037.1 GCA_017616575.1 Candidatus Methanomethylophilaceae archaeon | reverse complement strand
TCTGGACGTATATCGCACGCAGTATGTCTTGGAATTCGCCGGCCTCGGACAGGCGGACCCCATCATCGCCGGCCAAGGCGAAGAAGGGGATGCCTTTGGTCAAAGGGCGGGAATATACCGGGCTGTAGACTTCGTATCCTTCCCATGCGCCTATGTGCTCTACGCCTTCGAAATCCTCGTCCAGGTTCTCGACGAGGAATTCAATGATCGATTCGTTCATCGGGACCGCCTCTCGCCTGCACCACGTCGTTCATGATGTCCGGATCGAGGCCTAGGTCGTCTATGCGCAGGAGCCTCGGGCCGACGCCGTCTCCGAACTTCATCCAGGAGAAGAAGCCGCATATGTCGACGGCGTTCCTCATGGCTATCCCCGTCAGCGGGTCGAAGACGTGCATCTGGTTCCTATCGGTATGGATGACGATGACGGCGTGCCTGAGGTTCTGGCAGAACCATTCGAACTCCAGCATGTACCGTTTCCCGTCATCGATGTGCCTGCGGACCTCGTCGTAAAGCTCCGAAGGGCTCCGTCCCTTCAGATCGATGAAGCGCAGGGGCTTTCCACTATTGATGTCGAACCAGGCCGCCCTGCCGTCCTCCATCAGGGACCTCAAGGACGTGTTGCCGCCGTCGTACGGCACGGATACGACGTCGTAGCCTCTGCTGTGGCATTCGAACGCCACCACGCACGACATGGAGTTCTCTGCATAGGGGTGGATCGATCCGGCGCGTCCGGTGAATTTCGCTGAGCCTTCTGCCATACGGGCCTCCGAGGGGTTAATCGGCGCCGCCGTATAAGTGAGGTCGTGACGCCGTTCTCAATCAGTCAAAAAGATATCATTCGGAAGACGGTCCCTTCGAGGTTTCCTATCTGTTCATGCCGTTCGTATCAGGTGTTTTCAATTTTTCATAGCATGGCCCGTCAGGGCATCGTTCAAGAACAAGACGCCTCGTGCTCCGCCCAGTCCTTCTCTTCTCTGCTCACGGCTCTTCCTGCGACGGAGGATAAGCAGAACGGAGATCAGCACCGCTACGGCGATAACCGCGAGATGCTCCGTCAGAGTCAGAGGGTTGGGGACTATGATGATGAGAGCAAGGATCAGGATGGTGACGGCGGCGAAGGTGTTGATCTCCAAGAACTCCTCATAGAGGTTGGCGGCGCTCTTCCCTTCCGCCGTCCTTTTGGCCGCCATGCGCCTCGAATTGTTGGCAATGAGGCTGTCCAGACGCTTCAGGTTGTCCACGAGGTAGGTCATGGGGGGAATGAGTATCACGAAATTGAGCATCACAAGCGCGAAATCCCACAGATGGACGTCTCCTCCGAACATGCCGCTCAGGACCGGGCTCACCACGGGGGCGGCGGCGTAGAAGACTATCTCTATGATCAGGATCACCAGCACGTCCACATACGCATACGCCATGCCACGGCGTACCACCTTCCTGGTCTTCTTTCCAGCGAGCCCTATGTCGGCGTAAAGCCCGTCCCTGTACCTGTCGGCCGCCTCGATCCTGCTCTTGATCGGCGCCGGACATGACGACTCGAGCCACGTCCAGATGCCGTCCGACGCGCGGGTCAGCAACGGGAGCATGATCATGGACAACAGGGCGGCGCCGATGATGGACGTGTAGAACGCGTCGTCGACGACGCCGAAGTCGAGGGCCTTCTTGGCGATGATGAAGGCGAACTCCCCCATGGCGGTCAGGCCGACGGCGGACAAGAACCCGTTCCTGCCGTCCTGCCCTCCTATCCAATATCCCAGTGAGACCGTGCTTGTCTTCAGTACCGCGAACAGGACGTAGACACAGACGACCATGGCGGCGTTCTGCACGAGCGTGTCAAGACGGACCTCCATCCCCACCGAGATGAAGAACATGGCCATGAACAGGCTCTTCATCGGGTCGATGGCCTTGTTGATGTCTTCGCCCTTCCTGGCGGAGGCCATCAGCATACCCATCAGAAACGATCCTATGGCCATGGAAAGCCCCGCCTCGGTGGCTAGAAGGGCCATGCCGAACGCCATTCCGACTGCTATGACGATTGAGGTCTCCCAAGGGACATGGTCGGTGATCCAGTTCATGATCTTCGGTGCATACTTCATCCCGACGGAGAGGCTGGCGATCATGAATATTGCGATGGTCGTCACGAGGACCACCAGGTCCGACACCTCCATGGAGGACCCGGCAAGGACCGGGGTGAGCATGGACAGGATTATGACTTGGCCGATGTCCTCCATTATGGTTATCAGCACGAGCATCTCGATATGGCTCTTGTTGAGCTTGTTCTGGGACCTGAGGACCGCCATGACGACCGCGGTGCTGGATCCGGAGATGATCGCGCCAAGCGTCATGGACTGGACGCCGTCCATCCCCATGGCAGCGCCAGCCGCCATGCCTCCGATGACCATTAGCGGAAGCTGGACTATGGCCACCAGTATCGCGAGTCTGCCTTGCTTCTTTATCTTGGTCAGATTGACCTCGAGTCCTATGCAGAACATCAGAAGGACCAGGCCGAAGTCGGACAGCATCTCTACCACCTCCATCCCGGTTACGCTTATGACCAGGGAATTTGAGATGATGATGCCTGCCGCGAGATATCCTATCAATGGAGGGAGTTTGGCCTTGTTGAACACTATGGCGCATACGCCGGCTAGTAGAGTGAACAGTGCAATACTGACCAACAACGGCGCCTCATCCATGCATACCCATTATTATCTGCGTCTGATGATATTTATAATTAATGAAACAGCCCGAATCTGGGAATATCAGGTCAGGCTTTGCCACACCCGAGGTCTTGGGAAGCTGGCGCCCCTTCGATTTCTGCAATAAGGCTATATTGGAGAAATGCCCAGGGATCGCCCCTGGGCCGGGGCCTCAGGCGGTCCCGAAATCCTTGAAGAAGTTGTCGATGTCCATGTTCGCGGTGTACTTGGACGTCTCGAGGGTGAAGTTCTCGACCCAGTAGTCGAATTCGTCCTCGAAGTCGAGGCTGATGAGTCCGGGGTGCATCACGTTCATGTAGAACACCATCTCGAGCACGTACAGGGGGCTGTTTCCAGCCTCGCGGGCCATTCCGAGGTAATGCATCTCGGGGACGGCCTCCGTCAGGGTCTCCTCCCAGGTCGCTACGGTCTTGTCCAGGTCGTACTGGCCGCGGAGTCCGTCGTGCTCGTTGTCGATCCAGTATACCGTGCTGTGCCCTGCGTCGTAGGCGTTCTTCAGGATGGTGAGGATGGTCTCGACGGGCAGGGAGTTGTAGTTCTTCGGGAGGAGGGGCTCGTGGTCCGCGATGACATAGCATCCGGCCCAGTCGGCATGGATCATGTTGGTGTTGCCCTTGCCGGTGAGGCTGTACTGCCCGGTGGTGGTGTAGAAGGGGGACTGCCTGGACATGACCAGCGCGCCCTTCTGGGACTCGGTCAGCTTGGAGGCCGCGGTCTCGACGGTGCTGACGATCTTGTCGTGCCATTGCAGATACTTGTAGGTCAGGTCCATGTCTCCCTGGAGCAGGTACCCGAACATGATGATGGAACGGTCGATGTACTCGTTGG
>JAFZXW010000036.1 GCA_017616575.1 Candidatus Methanomethylophilaceae archaeon | reverse complement strand
GATAGTTCAGCGAGGCGGCCCTTTCCAGAAGGATTTGGAAGGTGAAGTCGAACTCGTGGTTTCCAGGCACGCCCACGTCGTATCCCACGCCGTTCATCACGTCCACGGACGCCTGGCCCAGCGTGACCGTCCCGTATGGCGCCCCTTGGAGGAAGTCGCCGGCATCGACCACGAACACGGTGTTTCCGGAAGATTCCATGGAGTCCTTGAGGGCCTTCAGAGTAGACATCCCCAGGTTCTCGCCGTAATGGCAATGCGTGTCGTTGGAATGCAGTATGACGAACGATTTGCAATCATCGTCCTCTTCGCGGGCGACGTATGTGAACGCCAATATGGCGGCTATGACGATCGCGACAACCGCGACAAGACGGGACGAGCGCATGACTAGGAACATGCTGGCGCGCGGTAATAAAGCTGATCGGTATGATGTTCTTTCCAGCAGTGACCGCGTCCATGGAAATCGAATCCCGTAAAACTGCCGCCCGCTTCCTTTTTACTCGTATGGCGGACGATGTCGCAGTTTTATATCAGCAATGCATGTGAGCCACGGGTCGGCATATGTTGTTCAAGAAAGGGAAGGTCGAATCCATAGAGTCCTTCAGATTATCCATCTCCGGCATGCGTTCGAAGGACGAATTCGAGGTGTCTTGCGAAGGTTCCGATGTGAAGCTTCGCCAGTTCGTAGGATACCATTGCTCCGACGAGCCCCGCAAGCCTGTATCCGAAGCAATTTGCGATGCGGAATCGTTCATCGGCTTGCTCAACGACTGCGGCGTCATGGGATGGGACGGATTCCATGGCAGCCATCCTAGGAACGTGCTGGACGGGGAGATGTTCACATTCGAGGCCCTCGTGAACGGCGGTCGCAGAATCTATGCCTCAGGATCGGCCAATTTTCCCAAGGGGTTCTGGGATCTGAGGAACGGGCTCCGGGAAATCCTCGAGGGCCAGGATTCGGCTCGGAACAGGTGAAGCTCCTGTGCGGCCCGTGACGTCTTGTATCATTGGACAATCCGGGGGTTATGTTTATCATCGAAACAAGGCATCGCCGGCTACATCGGTGCGCTGTTGTCTGAAGAACAATATGGCATCAGGTGGTGACACGGTGTTTGATTCGTTGAAGAACCTGTTGAAAGGTCTGAGCGGGGAAGAGGAGGAAGAAGAGGAATCGTCGTCCAGCAAGGGCACTGAGGAGAGGCCTAGGAGGCCCGAGAGAGGTCCTGGGGGAAGAGGCGGGTCCAGAGGAAAGGGCGATTCGGACCATGGCCATAGGCCGCCCATGCCGGAAGGCGACTGGAAGAGGCCTGAGGACGTGGGCTCCGAAGGCTCCAGCGACAGGCCGCCCATGCCGGATTTCAATTCCGGAGACCGCCCGAGGCATATGCCCGGCGAGAAGGACAGGCTCGAGGATGCGGGCTCCGACGTTTCTCGCAAGCCTAGGCGCAAATCGGTGAAGGAGAGGCTCGAAGAGATCAGCTCTGACGAAAATGATCATCGAGGCAGCCGGACACTTGGATTAGCAACGCTGTGCGCCCTCCTTGGAGGTTGCGAAGGCGGCTTCAAGTCGGCGGGCCACACATGCGGTTTTCGAGAACCGGATCAATTTCCTGCGTCTTTCGTTCGTTTTCATACGAGGTGGGGGTTTTCGATGACTAAGGGCGTCTCTCTCGTTCCTCTGGAGGATTCCGACCGTGAACAGTTCATAAAGGACAACCAAGAAGCCTTCAGATACGGGGCGATGGAGGAGTTCGGCCTCAGGGACTGCCACTTCGAGGAACCTGGGGAGATCATCTCCAGGGAGACCATCGAGAGGTCTATCGACGGGGGCTCAGCATACAGGGTGTTGCTCGACGAGGCGCCGGTAGGCGGGGTGATAGTCTCGGTGTCGGGCGACAGGGGAGAGCTCGAGATCCTGTTCGTTTCTCCGGCGAATCACAGCAAAGGCATCGGATTCGAAGCATGGAAGGCCATCGAGAGGCTGTATCCAGACGTCCGGGTGTGGGAGACATGCACCCCATATTTCGAGAAGCGGAACATCCATTTCTATGTGAACCGGTGCGGGTTCCATATCACGGAGTTCTTCCACAGCCGCCATCGCGATCCGAATTGCCCGGAAGACGATGACGAGATGTTCCGTTTCGAGAAAGTCATGTTCCGACCGGGCGAAGCGTCATATGCGGTGCCCGGTCTTGCCAGCTCTTTTTGTGGACAAGGTCGTTGCCAAAATCAGATTTACAGGCATTTCGGAATCTTGGCTTTATGATGGCATCCGCAGTGCAGAGATGTCCGGAATCGCATCCGTATCATGATCCGTCTCGGTTCCAGGATGGAATCTTGTGCCAGGCGGAACCGATCGGACCCTATAGGGATAACAAGCGGACGGCTTCCGTGGGAAGTGAATACTATAGTCCTCTTCACAGGAATCCGATTGTTGAAGTCTCGGAATGAAGCGCTGAGACCTCATCCGGGACATGCATCCAAAAAGGCTTCAACGAATCGATGGCAGTTGCAGTCGTGCTCCCCGCCATCATGATGGTGGCATTCCGTATCGGGGTCGTACTGGAGGCTTCCCTTCAGAAATGCATCCACGCATGCGTCGCAGCTTCCCCGGGCGCCGGGCAATATGTCGATGCCGCGGCTCTGGATCATTTGTCTGGCACCAGCGCCTATCCCTCCGCAGATGAACGTGTCCACGTCGTTGTCTAGCAGGATCTGGACCAGCCCGCCGTGGGCGAGCCCCCCGTTTCCCACAATGCGGGAGGATACGACCTTTCCGCCCTCCACTTCGTAGATCTTGAAATACTCCGTTCTTCCGAAGTGCTGGAACACCTCGCCTTCATCGTAACCGACAGCGATTCTCATGGTATCGGGGGCAGTCCGCGGGACGGGATTAAAAACATGCCGTAAAGGAAAGGATTGTTTAGGGGTGTGAACCAGGACTGCCGCCGTAGAGGTCACTGCGAGTCCCTGAGGCTCGACTTCAGCATCTCCAGCCTGCCTGCGTCCATGCCAATCCCGAGGAGGTATTCCGTGACTATTCCCTCGGCATCGTATCCGCCGATGTCCATAATGCTCCAGTCCACGTCGGTCACGTCGTCAAGGACCTCCGGGTTCTGGAATATGTAGAAGAGGCGGTCGATGACCATCGATCCCACAGTGTCGTACTCGATGCTTCCCTTCTCGATGCCGTAGTAGTTGCACATCGACAGCAGGTAGTCGTCGCGGACCTCCTGGTAGCTGGCCCCCGCCAGGGACTCCAGCATCGCGCAGTATATCCCGGTGCGGTCCTTCCCTTGGGAGCATGAGATCCCGATGCTCCCTTCGAGGTCCAGGACGGTGTCCATGACGAACAGGATCTCGTCCTCGTGGCAGAGCACGGCGGGGTTCAGGCTCCTGGCGACCATCCTCCCTTCGTCGTAGAGGGAGAAGGCATAGGACCCGGGGTACCTGTAGCCCTCCACGTCCTCCATGCCGATGCTGATGGAGAACACGTAATCCGCATCCACCTCCCTAAGGAAGGCGTCGCAGTAAAGATAGCGCGTGCCGTTGTGCTGCATGGGGGAGGCCGAGCGGTACAGCCTGCCCTTCTTGAAGTCCCCTTGCGTGACCTCGCGGTAGTTCCCGTATTCCTGTGCGGATCCGAAGTCCTCCCTCTCGTCGGAATAGCCGGCGGAGTAATGGGGTATCTTGTCGAAGTAGTCCGCCTTCCCTCCTTCCTTGGCGATGGAGACCTTCGTGCCCGCGCCGTAGTCTAGAAGGAGGCCGATCTGGTAGTCGTATATCCCGATCTCCACGTCCTGGTCGCCGGAATAGCAGTTCACGTACATGTCCAGCGAGGCTATCCCGCTGTGGTCGCAGATGAAGTATGCGTAACACGTCTTGTCCGGGAAGCTTAGCACCAGGCGGTCCCCAAGCTCTATCCCGCCGGCGTAGAACGCGTCGCGGGGGACGTCTATAAGGTAGCTGTCGAAAGTCCCGGCTCCCACGATCTCCGCCTCGATGGTCTTGCATTCATCGTTCTGGACGAGGAACGTTCCGGCCATGACCAGAATTACGGCGGCGGCCGCTACAGGGATGAGGAGCTTTCCGGGGCCCATGAGACATGGTACGTAAGGCGGGCTTTTAAAAACTGACATCGGGCCTCCTGCGGTCGAGCCTGGGCTTGTCCCGACAGGCCGTCAGGACATGCGCGTCCTCGCATCCTGCGGGCGCAGAGGATAAAGGCTGGTCGTCCGATGACGGCGCCGGGAGCGCGGATTCTGTGCATATAGCGGTGCTGGTCGGAAGCATGAGGAGGAACGGGAACACCCAGGCGCTGGCCCGGAGATTCGCCGAGGGCGCCGGAAGGGACAACGAGGTGGAGATTGTAAGCGTCTCGGATTTCGTAGTGAATCCCTGCACCGGGTGCAACTATTGTTACGGGAGCGAGGGCAACAGGTGCCGCCAGGACGACGGCATGTCGGAGATCTATGCGAAGCTGGCGGAGGCGGACGTCATCGTCGTCGCCTCGCCGGTGTATTTCTACGGGATAAGCGCCAGTTTGAAGGCGGTCGTCGACAGGCTCCACACCCCTATGAGGAAGACGTTCCGCGTGAAAGGACTGTCCCTGCTTCTGGTGGGGGCCACGGAGCTGCCGGACCTGTTCGATTCCATAATAGCCCAGTATGAGCTGGTGCTGAGGTTCTTCGGCTTGGAGGACTTGGGAAGGGTCCTTGTCGGAGGGGTGAAGGACGAGGGGGACATCGAAGGCAGCAAGGCCTTGGATGAGGCTTACGAGCTGGGGCTGTCGATTGGGCGGGCGACGCTTGAAAGATTATAAAGCCGTCTGGCATCGGCGCAGAGGGAGAGGATCGCAATTGCCGTCGGATGTCAGCTCGTTGAGGAAGGTCAAGATGGCGCTGCCCGGGATCACGTCCCGCAAGATGATGGGCGAGTATCTGCTTTACATGGACGGCGTTCTTTTCGGAGGAGTTTACGACGACAGGCTGCTGTTGAAGCTAACGAAATCTTCTGCGGCGATGCTCAGAGATTGCCCTTCGGCGTTCCCCTATGAAGGCGGAGGGGAGATGATTTTGTTCCCGGAGCCATATGACTCGAAGCTGTTGCGCGACGTTGTCGAGGCTATGTGCACCGAGCTTTCAGGACGCAGGCGATTGTCCCGCCGGCCTGTGCGTTCTTGTTTTATTCATCCATCTTAGCGTCGAAAAACAATACAGATAAATCCTGATATGACAGATTGGCCCGCATGACAGAAGACAGCAAATTCTGTACAGGCTGCGGCCGCGGTCTGGAACCGGGAATGCAGTTCTGCCCTCAATGCGGCAGGGTGGTGTCCGGGAGCGAGACCGAAGAGGAATACCGGCAGAAAGCCGTTGAAGTGGAACAATTCCTTGCCGAAAGCAGGTTCAACTGGGTCATATTCGCCTTGGCGATCTATGCCATACCGACGACCATAGCCGGCCTCCTGCTCCTGATAGACGCCGGGGCCATGGCCGATACCGTATGGTCGAACGCTGATTTCCAGAACTGGGTCATCAGCCACGATTACGACATAACCGTGGACTCCGTCCAGAACTACATCACGATCGTGGCCGGCCTCTGCCTTGCCAGCGGCCTCTGCGCCCTCGTGTCCATGGCATGCGTCATAAGGCGCAAGATGTGGAAGATCGCGGTCGTCGCATGTGCCGCCGCGGCGGTCCTGTGCTGCTGGTCGCTGTTCGGGATCTTCATCGGCCTGCTTATGGCGTGGTTCGTGTACTCCTTGAAGGAGATGTTCTCGAGCTGATTTCAAAGGGGAGGGGCCACTCCCCATCTTTATGTTTTCTCGGGGTTCAGGACGTCCTGCGCAGGAACCGTCTCAGCCCTGCAATGATTATGAACGCGGACATCGCGGCCCCGACGGCCAAGAATGACGGTGGCACGTTCGATTTGATGGCCGTGTAAATCCAGAACGCGACGAAGGCCAGCAGCACCGCGAACATCAGGACGGCCGACAGGACGTTTCTCATGCCACGGGGATGCGGTTGCCTGTTTATATCGATGCATGAGCGACGAAGCGGTTGCAGAAGTTCCTCAACATCGAATCAGATGTGTTTTGTGTCCATCTTTTATATCATTGTCGCAATATCAGACCCATGTCTTTATCCTCAAATGAACCAACTTTTAGCATTACACCGAGAAGTACATCCTCCTGCGGTATTCTTTCAGACTGACTTTACTCGGTATGTTGGCCCCCATTACCGAATATGCCGCTTTGGCCTGACGGTTCGGCGTGTTGACGATGAGCGTGTCGTCGTCTGCACGATAGCAGTCCATGGCCTGGAGGTCGTAGATGTAATCGGACACGGACCGTC
>JAFZXW010000035.1 GCA_017616575.1 Candidatus Methanomethylophilaceae archaeon | reverse complement strand
AGAGGATCCTTCCGAGCCTGTCCCTGGAGACGGGCATCTTCATGGTCTCTCCGAGGAAGCGCACGGACGCGTCCTTGTCGATACCGGAGGTTCCCTCGAACACCTGGACGACGACGATGTCGCCGGAGGAGTCGAGGACCTGGCCCCTTCTCATGGAGCCGTCGGAGAGCCTGATGTTGACCATCTCCTTGTATCCCACGGGCTCGGTGTTCTTCACGTACACGAGAGGCCCGGCGATCTGGGAGATCGTTTTGTACTCTTTGGAAATGTCTGCCATGATAATCACGCTCCAAGCTCCGCGAACTGGGCGTCCATGTCCGCGTCGACTCCGGCAAGCTCCCCGTCCACGTTGTCCTCGTACTTGGCCTGGTTGAACCTGGTCCTGACGGGAAGGTGGACGATCTTGTCGACCTGCGCTCCGGAGGCCAGGGCCTTGTCCGCGAGGTCGGAGTATTTCTTGATCAGAGTCAGCATCTTGTACTGCCTCGCGAGGGGGCAGTAGCAGTCGACAGGGTGGTAGGCGTTCTGCTGGAGGAAGATCTCACGGATCATCTTGGCGATCTCGAGGGTGACCTTCTGCTCGTCGGGCAGGGAGTCGGAACCGACCATCTGCACGACCTCCTGAAGCTCCGCCTCCCTCTGGAGGGTCTTCATGGCCCATGCCTTGAGAGCCGGGAAGTCCTCGGCGACGTTCTCTTTGAACCAATCGAGGAGCTGCCTGTCGTACATGGTGTACGAGGTCAGCCAGTTGATGGTGGGGAAGTGCCTCCTCTCCCTCAGCTTGGTGTCCAGCGCCCAGAAGACACGGACGATACGGAGGGTGTTCTGGGTGACCGGCTCGGAAAGGTCTCCTCAGGGAGGGGAGACCGCACCGATGACGGAGACGGACCCGTCCTTGCCGCAGAGGGCTTTGGCACGGGCGGCACGCTCGTAGAACTCGGAGAGACGGCCTGCGAGGTACGCGGGGTATCCCTCTTCTCCAGGCATCTCTTCCAGCCTGGAGGAGATCTCACGCATGGCCTCGGCCCACCTGGAGGTGGAGTCGGCCATGAGGGCGACGTTGTAGCCCATGTCCCTGAAGTACTCGGCGATGGTCATCCCGGTATAGACGGAGGCCTCACGGGCTGCCACAGGCATGTTGGAGGTGTTCGCGATAAGGACGGTCCTCTTCATCAGGGACTCGCCGGTCCTGGGGTCCTTCAGCTCGGGGAACTCGGTAAGGACCTCGGTCATCTCGTTTCCGCGCTCTCCGCATCCGATGTAGACCACGATGTCCGCGTCGGAGTACTTGGCCAGCGACTGCTGGGTGACGGTCTTCCCGGTTCCGAAAGCCCCGGGGATGGCCGCCGCTCCTCCCTTGGCCAGGGGGAACATGGTGTCCAGGACGCGAAGCCCGGTGACCAGGGGTATGTCGGGCTGGTACTTCTCGGCGACCGGCCTGGGGTTACGGACGGGCCAGTACTGGATCATGGGGACGTCCTTGCCGCCGATGATCGCGACGGTCTCGTCGATGGTGAAGGGCCCGCTCTTTATGTTGTCGATCTTGGCGTTGACTATGCCTATGGGAACCAGGATCTTGTGGGACACAGGTCCCTCCTGGACGGTCCCGATGACCTCTCCCTGGGAGACGACGTCGCCGATCTTGGCGGTGGGCACGAAGTCCCATTTCTTGTTGTGATCAAGTCCAGGGGCGGAGACCCCACGGTAGATGAAGTCGCCCATTTTCTCCCTGAGAATGGGGAGAGGCCTCTGGATTCCGTCGTAAACGGAGGTCAGAAGCCCGGGGCCGAGTTCGACGGAGAGGGGCCTGCCAGTGTTGGTGACGGGCTCTCCGGGTTTTATACCGTCGGTATCTTCGTAAACCTGGATGATAGAGTACTCGCCGACGATCTTGATGACCTCTCCCATCAGCCTCTCGTTCCCGACGTGCACGACGTCGTACATTTTGGGCGAGATTCCGGTGGCGGTCACGACAGGTCCGGCGACCCTGTAAATTACACCTTCAGTGCTCATTTATTCATCCTCGTTTTTGTACAAATCAACGCCAATCGCTCTCTTCACCTTCTCACGAAGGTCGCTCTCGTCGCCGCCGACAGGCACGACCACGGGCTGGATGGAATCCATGACCCTCTGCCTGACGTTGAAGGAGAGATTGTCGAGGTCCTTCGCATCCACTGCGAGGATACCTATTGTTGGCTGGCTCATTGCCTCCAGCATTTTTTCTTGGTAGTTGTCCGCATTCGCGACGAACACGCGCCTGATTCCAGCAAGCCTGAACCCAAGTACGAAATCCTCGCTTCCAATGACCGCTATATCCATCAGATCACCAGCAATCCCTTTATGGTCTCTCTGCTGAGGCCTCCGTCGACGCCCCTGGCGACGATGCGGATGTTCCTGACCTCCGTCTCCTTGTGGATCATGAAGTCGATCACGGGAAGGACGGACAGGGGGTACATGTGGGCCATCTTCTTGGCCTGGTCCTCCTGGTACTTCTTGATGGACGTGACTACGGCCTTGTTAGTGACGTTGTCCGAGTCCATGACGGGCTTGATGTAGTCCTCGTAGACTTCGAGGCGCGACATGTCGCCGGAGGCCGCGGCTACGGTCTCGGCGTTGGCTAGAACCTGGGCGAACTTGGAGTCTATCTGCATCCCGCCGGGGATGTAGTATTTCATCACCTGCTCGCCGTAGATGCCCTCGCCCTTCAGCTTCATTATGGTCCTGAGGTTGACGACGTCTATCTCCTTCCTGATGTAGTCCAAGAAGATCTTGGTGGGCTGAGTGTAGGGGCTGATGCTGTCCAGGAGCCTCTGGTAGTGGAACTTGTCGAGAAAATCCTCGATAACTCCGGCATTGCCGGTCTCCTTGTATTCGGAGATGACATCGGCAGGGAAAGTGACCTTTCCCACTT
>JAFZXW010000034.1 GCA_017616575.1 Candidatus Methanomethylophilaceae archaeon | reverse complement strand
GTTGACGACCTTGAATGTCCACTCGTTCCTCCTGACGGCGTCGAGCTCGAACGGGGGCACGTACTCCAGCCCCTCCAGGTCCTTCCCTTTCATGGCGGAGATTATCTCGAACCTGTCGTACCCTCCGCTCTTCATGACGTACTCCGCCTGGGAGGCGAGGATTATGACGGTCTCCGACCCCTTCTCCCCGCTCATCCTCACCCTGGCGTAGTCGAAGTCCGGGTGGGCGGCGACGGCCATGTTGGAGGGGAGTGTCCAGGGGGTGGTGGTCCAGATAAGGAGCGACGCGCTCCCGTCCTTCAGGGGGAACCTCACCATGACCGACGGGTCGGTCTCGTCCCAGTACTCTATCTCCGCCTCGGCGAGGGCGGTCTCGCATCTGGGGCACCAGGTGACGACCCTGCTGGAGGCGTTCAGGAGACCCCTGTCGTAGGCGCGCTGGAGGGTCCACCAGGCCGATTCTATATAGTCGGGCTTCAGGGTCTGGTAGGGGTTGTCCCAGTCGAACCAGGCCCCGAGCTGCTTGAACTCCTCGGTCATCTCGGCGTGGAGCTTGTGGGCGTGCTCGTCGCAGGTGGTGACGAATTTGTCTATGCCCATCTCCTCGATCTCCTTCTTGGAGTGTATCCCGATGAGCTTCTCCACCTGGACCTCTATCGGCAGGCCGTGCATGTCGAACCCGGGCTGGTCGCGGACGTTGTAGCCGTTCATCCGCCAGTACCTGACGAATATGTCCTTGATCGTCTTGTTGAAGGCCGTCCCGAGGTGTATGTGGCCTGTGGTGTAGGGGGGCCCGTCGACGAAGTAGAACTTTTCTCCGTCGGCCCTCATGGCCTTAGTATTCTCATAAGCGTTCACGGATCTCCAATAATCCTGAATCTCCTTCTCCAGCTTGGTGCCGTTATAAACCGGTTGGATCTGCTTTATCATCGTCAGTCCCTCCGGACGGGTGTATCTAGCCCGCCGGTATTCGGCCTGGCTATACTGACTTTCTATATAATGGCGGGGATGCGGGACTTTTTCTTTGGAAGGATTCTATGCGGGTGGCGGCCTAATGTCAATCCTTTTAACCTAGCAAGTGGAACACCCCGCCATGGCAGTGTACAAATGCAGCATTTGCGGCGAGATCTACGACGAGGACCAGGAGCCGGTGAAGTTCGAGGACCTTCCCGATGATTGGGTTTGCCCTCTGTGCAGGTCACCCAAGAGCGCTTTCGTGAAGGTCGGGGAGGAGCCGGCCGCCCCGGTAGAGAAGGCCGCGGAGGATGCCCCGGCCGAGGTCGTCAAGCCTGAGAAGTCCCTTTCTCTCGCGATCCCGTCCGCACTCGTCAGGCACGACGGAGGCGCGATGGACGACATCTACGCGATGGCGGAGACCGGCAAGAGCCTTCCAGGCGCGATGGACACCGAGCTGAAGGTGACCGGGTTCGAAGACATACTCATCCTGGGAGGGCAGCTCGCCCGTCCCCCGCTGGACGACGACGCGGATGTCTCTCTTAGGACTGTCATAGGCAAGAAGGCGAAGAAGCCGATGGTATTGGAGGCGCCGGTGTTCGTCAGCCACATGTCCTTCGGGGCCCTTTCCGGAAGGGCCAAGATAGCGTTGGCAAAAGGCAGCGCCGCGGTCAAGACCGCCATGTGTAGCGGCGAGGGCGGAGCCCTGTACGACGAGATGGTCTCCTCGTACCGTTACATCTTCGAGCTCGCCCCTAACAAGTATTCCTTCGATTCCCCTACCCTCGAGGGCTCCCATGCCGTAGAGATAAAAATAGGCCAGGGGACCAAGCCCGGGATGGGGGGCCATCTTCCGGGGGACAAGGTCACCCATATCATCGCCACCATGCGCGGGAAGTCTCCGGGCAAGGACATCCAGAGCCCTTCCAGGTTCCCCGGAGTCGATTCCCCCGAGGACCTCAAGGCTCTGGTCGACATGCTGCGCGACAGGAGCGGCGGGCTCCCCATAGGAGTGAAGATAGCCGCCGGCCACATCGAGGAGGATCTGGAGTTCATATCCAAGTCCGGATGCGACTTCATCACCATCGACGGCCGCGGGGGCGCCACGGGATCCTCCCCCAAGTTCCTGAGGGATAACTCGTCCGTGCCCACCGTGTATGCGCTGGCCAGGGCCCGCAAGTACATGGACGAGCACAAGATGCCGCAGGAGCTGATAATCACCGGCGGCTTCCGCACCAGCGGGGACGTCGCCAAAGCCTTGGCGATGGGCGCCGACGCAGTCGCTATGGCTTCAGCGCCGCTCATGGCCCTCGGATGCCAGAGATACAGGATATGCGGCTCCGGGAAATGCCCGATGGGGATAGCCACCCAGGACCCCGAGCTGGAGGACCGTCTTGACGTCGAGGCCGGGTCGGCTAGGGTCGCGAACTTCCTGTCCGCGTTGATGTCCGAGCTGAGGACGTTCGCCCGGGTCACCGGCCATGAGGACATCCATGACCTTTCCCTGGAAGACCTGTGCGCCACCGATTCCGAGATATCGCAGGCCACCGGGATAAGGCACGCCTGATAGTCATGGGAAGCCCTTGGAGGGCTTTCTACGGCCTGCCGGCGGCCTTCTTCGGGGACTGCCGCCGGCGGGTCGTTTCCCGTAAAGGATGTGCCTGATGGCCTCGTTGGCCAGGGTCATCCCGAAAATCGCCGGTATAGTAGGCATGGACCCGAGGACGCTCTTTCCGTGCTCGTCACGCCCCTCGTGGGCATCGATCGGCTTCTCTTCTGAATAAACGCAAGTGATGCGGGAGGCGTCGTAACCCCTCAGCCCGGACCTGACCGCGGAGGCTACCGGGCACACTCTGGAGCTCATCATCGGGGCGATGCGTATCGCGCCCGCGTCCATGTGGCGGGCCGCCCCCATCGACGAGAACGTCCTGATCCCGGCGTCGCACGCCGCCCTCAGCAGGCATACTTTCATCCTGACGGTGTCTATCGCGTCGATAAGCACGTCGAAGCCGCCGTCAAGGATCTCTGGCACCGTCTCCTCCGAGACGAGGACGTCCATTCTCTCTATATCGACGTCGGGATTGATGCTCAAGGCCCTGCGACGGGCCGCCTCGGTCTTCTCCATGCCTATGGTGTCGAGG
>JAFZXW010000033.1 GCA_017616575.1 Candidatus Methanomethylophilaceae archaeon | reverse complement strand
TTCGTACCAGCGGTAGGACCCGTTCCCGAAGTCCACCAGGACCTCGTCGGAAGGCTCGGCGGAGGCCGCCGGAATCGCGGACAGAACAAGAAGAAGGATCATCGCCAAGGAAAGAAAAGACCTCATGCGACCGCCCTCTGATAAGTGAGATAATCGGCATAGTCGGACCCAAGGAACTTCGGTATCGTATCCAGCGGGTCCCTGTTCGTGAATGAATCAGGATGCAGCGCCTTCCCGAGGAGCTCCGCGGCCTGACTCAGCCTGGGACCCGGCCTTGAAAGCAGGTCGGCGGCCGCCCCAGTGAAGACGTACACGTTCCCGTTCCTGAAGGCGGGGGTCTCCCTCCAGACGGGGTCGATGCGCTCCAGGAACTCCTCGTACTCCTCCTGGGTGGTGATCTCGTTGCTATGGAGGATTATCATCACCTGCGGCTGCTTGGCGTGTATCTGCTCCTTGGAGACCATGAACCAGGAGGACGACTGCGAGTCGAACACGTTGGCTCCCGCAGCCTTCGAGATGACGTCCGAGGCGAAGGTGCCGCTCCCGGAGGTCCAAGGCGACGGGTCCGCCGACAGGGCGATGAACGTCCTCACGGCGGGGCTGTAACCTATGACCCCGGATATGGAGTCCAAAGTCCCCCTGAAGGCCTGGATGACCGAGTTCGCGTTCTCGCTGAGCCCCATCGCAGAGGCGACGATCCAGACGTTGTCGTAAAGGACGTCCACGGTCGTGACGTCATATGTGACAACGCAGTCGATCCCGGACTTCCTGAGCTTGTCGGCCATCGCCACGTGCTCACCCGTCCCGCCCTCGCAGAAGACCACGTCGGGGGCCAGCTTCACTATCCATTCGTAGTTTGGATCGGAGTACCCGCCGACGTTCTTGATCTTGCCTTCGGCCTTGTTCTCCTTCACCTCGGACGGGTAGTTGCTGTACAGGTCGGTCCCGACGATGTAGTCGAGGCCTCCCACGGAGCATATGGTCTCCGTCACCGAGGGCGCCAAAGAGACCACCTTGAGCTTCTCCCCCGTCTTGAGGGACCGCCCGGACTCGGCGTAGCTGTAATACGTGAACCCGGACTGGTCCGTCCCGGGAACGACGTCCCCAGGCCCGGATGCCCTCGCCCACGCGACGATGTCGCCTTTCCCCAGCTCGACGGAGGAGGGGTCGGCGCACATCTCCCACCTGCCTCCTGACAGGACGTACATCCCCCACTTCTTTCCTTGAAGGTTAGACTGCTCGTCGATGGAGAACACTATAGTGCGCGCATCGTCCTGATAGACCAACGGATACCCGCGGAGCTCGCAGGCCTTCTCCAGCGCCTGGTAGCCGTTCATCCCGTCCCCGAAGTCCAACGTGACCCACACCGTGTCCCAGTACCCGAAGTCGATGACCACCCCGCTCCTGCCTTCGGCCTCCGACTGGGTGAGCCCCATGGCCGGTGTGAGGACCAGGACCGCGGCGATTGCGGCGACTGTGATGGCCAGCTTCTTCCGGGCGGCGTTCATTCCAGCATCGTCCCAGGTATGTCGGAGGGGGTGGGTATGTCCACGGACACCCCGTCCTTGGTCGTGGTCTGAAGGATCACGGCGTAATAGCGGTACTTCTCCATGTCGTACATCCCGAAGGTCGTCTGGTTGTAGTCCCACTGGCGGGTGTCATCCAGGGTCTTGGCGTTGGGGTTGTACGTGTACTGGGACCAGTAGGTCCATTTCTTGTCCCCGATGTCGGTGTCGCTCCATCCCAGGAACTCGTTGAACCATCCGAAGGACGACGGGCGCACCCCATGCTGGTAGTAGCCCTTCTCGCCGTCGAGAGTGTAGATCCTGTAATCCCAGGACGGGTCCGTGAGCAGCTCGAGCTCCGAATCGGGGAATATGTAGTTGCGGACGGCGTTGGCCAGCGCGTCGCAGACGTTGGTCCCCGTCCCTTTGATCCAGAACCCTTCCCTGACGTCCTCGTCGGTGAGCCCGGCCTTGGACAGCCATCCGTCCAGGGCGACGAGCTTCTCCTTCACCTCCTTGTGGGTGGACGACCGGATGTCGTCGATGTCCGGGATCTGGAAGAAGAAGTAGACAGTCTCTTCCACCATCAAGTCTGGAACACTATAGTCTGTACCAGATGCCGTGCTCTTCTTCTCGGAGAACTCCAAGGCCAGGGTCATGCCGTCGGCCATGTCCGCGTCCGTCGCGTAGACCCAGGTCTCCGGGGCCTTCCATCTGAACACCACCCATGAATGGCTGGAATCGTTGGCCTGCCCCCTGAACCCCTTCACGTTGCCGTTGTTCGAGAACTCGACGTCGTCCTTGAGGGCGCTCTTGACGATCGACTGGATGGAATCCCCCTTGCCCTCGTACGTGGCGTAGGAACCTCCCTCCTTCACGCGGACGTGGGCGCTTATCCCGTCCCCGGAAGGCTCGGGCGCGCGGCATGCGACGACGTAAATAGCGGATGAGTCGGCGGAGAAAGAGACCTTGCCGGAGGAATAGCTCCCTTGGATGTCCTCGGCCGTATCCTTCAGCTTCACCACATGGATGCTTCCGGAATCCTCCCCGGACTGGAGGCTGTACGGGACCGCCACGGCCATATCGTTCCTGAGGGCCGCGTCTGCGCCCCCGGACAGAACCCTGACGTCGTATGCGGGGCGTCCGGAGTACTTCCACGCGTATTGGTCTGGAACCTCTGCGGGCTTGACCGAAACCGTGAGGTCCTTCCCTCCCAGGCCGGCCAGGCTCTTGGAGGGCATCGTCACCGTCGCGTCCTTGAATACGACGGCCGCCCCCACGTCTTTGCCTAAGACGGCGTCCACGACCTCCGACGGCAGGACCATCGACCCTGCGGCAGTTCTCACGGTCACCGACTTGGAGCCTGACGAGACGCCGTCGACTATGGTCTTCACCTGGCTCTGGGAAAGCGTCCCGGACGTGCCGGCGTCGATCTCTATGTCGCCGGAATCGTCGGACCCCTGCCCCATCATGAAGAAAACGGCGGCTGCCGCTGCTACGGCCACTACCGCCAGCAGTACGGCGACGAACTTGACGTTCATCATCTCACCCCGTATGGTCCAAGACCCCGTACCCCGGAGGGAAGGCGGCGGTCAGCTGGACTGCCCCGCCGATGTAGTATCCGAGGGCGTCGAAGGACAGCACCCCTCCGGAGACCTTCCCCTTGACCTCGTGCACGGCCTTGTTCGCGTAATAGCACAGGTCCACGGAGTCCGCGTCCGGGGCGCCGGTCTCCACCGACACGGTGACCCCCAGGTCCCCGGTGACCCCCTCGCCCCTGACCGTTATGGCGAGGCACTCGGCGCCCGGGATGACCTCCCTGAGCTGGGCGACGGCCGCCCCGAGATTGCTGGCCTTCACGGCCGTGACCGTCACGTCCTCGTCGAAGCTCCCCGTGACATAGAGCCCGTTCCCGTTGCCCGCGGTCCTCTCCGGGTTCTCCGACCAGACTGCGGTCAGGACGACGGGGGACTCGAACGGATAGGCCGTGCCCACGTCGTATCTGACGCCGTCATAGAACCATCCCTGGAACGTGCATCCCGCCTTGACAGTCTCCGGTAAAGAATCTATGGGCCATGTGTAGGTAGCAAGGAAAGTGCCTTCAACCGGGCTTCCGCCGTCCGTGTCGAACTCGAGCACGCTCACCTTCTTCCAGGTGGCAGACAAGACAACGTCGTGATGGACCCTGGTCTCGGTCGGGACGTATGCGGACCCGTCGGACCCCTCCCATCCGTCGAAGGCGTATCCGTCCCTCGAC
>JAFZXW010000032.1 GCA_017616575.1 Candidatus Methanomethylophilaceae archaeon | reverse complement strand
GGCGTCCATGATGGTATGATGGGCGTCCCACAGCACATAGCCGGGGGCTATGCGGAACCTGCAGAGGGAATCGGAGAGGTCGAACGGGCGGATGAATCCCTCCAGAGCCCCGGTCTCGATGTCGGGCGCACGGCCCGGGACCATCCATGGCTCTCCGTCGACGTCCTCTATGCGCATGGACAAGACGGGATGGGCGTCCACGACCTTGCGGATGGCCTCGGCCGCGTCCTCGTCCGACGCCCCCTCGGGTATCGGGAACGTCCCTGGCGCGGAATAAGCGGTGCCCTTGTCGTTAGCGAGCTCGTCGAGATAGACGTTGAGCTGGGATCCGGAGAGCGGGACGCGGCAGCCCGTCGACAACGCCTCGAGGACGGAGTCGAGGCTCCTCTGCAGCTCCGCCTCCAAGTCCAAGGACGGGTCGCGGAACCCGGATACGATGAACCCTCCCTCAGCCTCGAGTATGTTGAACGATGCGGCCTCGCCCATGTCCGGCCCGGTGACAGGAGGCATAGGAAGACGGGTGCCGACGAGAAGGCCGTCGGAATAAGAGAAGGCGGAGCTCAGATAGTTGAACGTGACGGCCGGCATCCCGGAATGCAGATATCCGTACCCCCTGCCTCCTTTCGGGACCGAGCGCCTGGCCGACCTGACCGCGAAAGCGTCCCTGAGAGGATCGCCGGACGTATGCAAAGCCAGGGGGTAAAGGCAGGTGAACCACCCCACGGTCCTCCCGGCGTCGGCGTCCCTGCCGTGGCCCTCCATCCTCAGCACAGGGTCCTTCCCCGTGACGGATTTGTAAGCGGCGGCGAATGCTGCTAACAACACATCGGAAGCCTCCAGCCCGTAGGGATTGGAAAGACTGAATGCGGACAGCCGGAACAGGAACGGCACGGCCTCGCCGGTCCTGTCGAACGGGGACACGAGGCGCGAAGCCTTTTCCCAGTACGCCTTCTCCGAAGCAGACGGCGTGTAGCCTCTGGCGATCCAGTCCCTTACCGGCATGGTCCTAGGCGGCAAGACAGGATCCTTCCCTTTCGTCACGGCGGATATGCACTCCGAAAGGTCGGAAAGAATGATGTTCCAGGAGACCCCGTCCACGGCCATATGGTTGATAATCAGACGGATGTACCTCTTTCCCTTGAAAAGGATGAGGAGACAGGCCATCAGCCTGCCCTCTCTCAGCGACAAGGTCCCAAGGGCCTCCTTGGTCGCAGACAGGATGACGTCTTCGGAGGGGGCGTCGATCTCCCGGACGGAGCAGACGCTCTCCCCCTGCTCCCTTATCCTCGGATCGTCGTCGTAGACGGCACGCAATATGTCATGCCTGTCGGTCAGGATGTCGATGGAGCGCTGCAGCACGCCGACGGATATGGGAGCGAGGCATTCGAGGTCCATGCTCTGGACGAACGAGTCGCGTTCCGCCTCGGTGCCGGATGACAGGAACAGGCTCTGCAGAGGCGTGGCGCCTATGTCGCCGACGGACGATCCCATGTCGGCCGCGGACGACACCTTGGGCGACAAAGCGCGGACCGTGCGAAGCGAGATGATGTCTCTGGCCTTGATGCCGATTCCGGATTCGATTCCGAGCGAAACGGCCTTGACGGCCTTGAGGGAGTCGCCTCCCAGGCGTATGAAATCGTCGTCGATCCCTACCCTCTCGACGCCGAGGGCCTGCGCGAAGACATCGCAGAGGATGCGCTCCGGCTCGCTCCTGGGCGCGGAGTACTCCACCCTCAAGGAGGACAAGTCAGGCTTCGGGAGCGCGCGCCTGTCCACCTTGCCGTTGAAATTCACCGGTATGGAGTCCATCTGGACGACGAACGCCGGGACCATGTAGTCCGGCTTCCTCTCGGAGACGAACGACTGTACGTCCGTCGCGGAAACCTGGGAGTCGGACACGACGTAGGCGCAGAGCTCCTTAGTCCCGTTCTCGGTCGCGATTGGCTGGACGGTGACGTTGGAGATTCCGGGGAAGGAGCGGATGCAAGCCTCCACCTCGGTGAGCTCCACGCGGTTCCCGCGGACCTTGACCTGGCCGTCCCGCCTGCCGATGACCCCGAGGGTGCCGTCGGGGAGGACCCTGAAGAAGTCCCCGGTGGCGTACATCCTCTCATGTCCCTTCTCAGACGAGAAGGGATTGGGAAAGAACGCCTCAGCGTTCCTCTCGGGATTGTTGAGATATCCGGACGAGAGCTGGTACCCCGACAGGAAAAGCTCGCCGACCGCCCCCACGGGGACCCTGCGGTGCTCCGCGTCGAGGACGTAACCCTTGACGTTGCTGATGAGGCGCCCGACAGAGGAGCTGTGGCTACGGTCGTTTACAGGGATGGCCGCGCTGATCGCAAGGTTCTCCGATGGGCCGTACGTCTCCACCGCCCCGATGAACTCCGGAGCGGAGAATTCACCCAGCTTCTCGCCTCCATAGGCGAGGAACCTCACGGTGGATTCGCCGACGCTGGAAGCGAACATTTTGCCCAAGTTGGTAGTAATGAAAGTGTGGGTGACGCCGTGGGACTTGAAATGCTCGTTCAGCGCCCGGAGATCCAGGCGGACGTCCTCGGGCACTATGTCTACCCTCCCCCCGACCATGAGTGGAGGATAGAACGACAGCGTGTGCATGTCGAAGGCGATGGACGCGAACAGGCCGAAGACGCTGTCCTTGTCGAATCTGCTGTACGTAGCGGTCCATTCCGACAGATTCTCGAGAGCAAGATGCGTTATAAGGGACCCTTTCGGCCTCCCGGTGGTACCGGAGGTATAGAGGACCAGGGCGGCGTCCTGCGGCGAAACCGCTACCGGATCGAACTTCGAAGCGGGGAGGCCGGCGCAGGAGACGACGCACGGTGACGGCTTGAGCGCCTGTACGAGAGCAGAGGCACGGCCTGAGGTCTCCTCGGTCACCAGAATCGCCTTCACAGAAGAGTCATGAAGCATGAGCGAGGCCCTTTCATCGGGATACGACACGTCCACGGGGACGTAGGCCGCCCCCGTCTTCATTACGCCCAAGGCGCAGAGCATGTACCACTCGGACCTAGGCACCATGACGGCGACCCTGTCTCCAAGGCGGACGCCCTGCGACGACAACGCGGACGCAATGGAATCGGATATCCTGTCGACCTCCGCATAGGTGTAGCTGCTGTCGAGATACGTGAGCAGGACCGAGTCAGGCGACACAGAGGCCTGACGGCGGAAAACCTCGAGGACGTCGCCGTAGCGTAAGGGGGCGGAGGTGTCGTTGATGCCCTCCAGGAAGGAGACGTCCTCATCTGAGGTGTACCGGATGTCGGAGAGGCGCTCGCATGACGCCAAGCCGGAGACTATGCGGTCGAAGGCATAAGCCATCCTGGAGACCGTCGACGGAGAGTAATCTGATGAATGATAGTATGACAGAGTATAACCGCCCTCGGAACGGATCAGGTTGAAGGACAGGTTCCCGACGAGGTCCTCCTCCTTCATCTCGGGACGGAACGCGTCCCCGTGCTGCTCCCGGCCGGTCAGATAGTTGAACACTATGCCGAAGCCAAGGCCGAAATCCCTGGCCAGACGCTGGAACGGGCAGAGCTGGTTGGCCACGGTGCCGAGTATGACGTCCGACGACTCGGAGACGAACTCCGACACGGCGCGGTCCCTGCAGTCTATGGCCACTGGGAGCGTGCGCACGAACATTCCTGCGGAACCCTCGGAGGACGTGAGGTCCCTCCCGTTCACGATGTGCGAGAACACGGACGTCCCGGAACCGGTGAACCTGCTGAGCATATAGCCGAACGCCGCAGCGAGAAGGTTCGCAGGCGTCGACCCCATCCTCCTCGCCGCCTCCGACATCTCCTCGAGGGAGACAGACAAATCCAAGGAGTCCGCGCCATAGCGCCCGTCCGGGTCTGGTACGGGGACGGAGGCGTCGGAAACATCGGTGAGCATGGATTCGAAGAAGCCTTCCGCGGAATCTAAGTCGGCGGAGGCGTACAGGGACGCGTCCTTCAAGAATCCCAGATCCTGCTCCGGCGGACGTCCTGCGAATATGGCATCCAAGGACCTTCCGACGATGCCGGCGGTGAGGCCGTCGGACACGGTGTGATGGAATGCCGCCTGGACGCATTTCCCGGAGACCACGTTGAACCTGCTCAGACCCCCATTCAAGACGAACGGCCTGCGGATGTCCCTCGCGGGAGCATCGGAGACTGTGACCTCCGGCTCCGCGTCGACAGAGATCCAGGGCGCCCCATCCTTCAGGACGATGCGCGATTTGAGGACAGGATGGACCTCCAGAAGCCTGCGCACGGCCGTGACGGCGTCTTCGTCGGACGTGCCTTCCGGCATGGGGTATGCGACGTCGATGACGTACACGGACGACGATTTCCCGCTTTCCATGTCCAGATAAACGTCTAATGAGCCTCCGACGAGCGGGCATCCGGTCTCCAAGGTGTAGATGCATTCGACAGGGCCCCCTTTCATGGAGGACGCCACGTTCCTCGGGGTGCGCCTCGAAAGGATGTCCGAGGCCTTCGCCTCCACGCCGGACGACCTGCACACGGACACGACCTTGACGGCCTTGAGGGAGTCTCCCCCCAGACGAATGAAGTCGTCGTCTATCCCGACCTTCTCGACGCCGAGAGCCTCGGCGAAGGCGTCGCATATGATACGCTCCGTCTCGTTCCTGGGGGCCGCATAGGCGGCTCTCAAAGACGCGAGGTCCGGCTTCGGAAGCGCCCGCCTGTCCACCTTGCCGTTGACGTTCAACGGTATGGAGTCCAGCTGGACCACGAACGCCGGGACCATGTAGTCCGGCTTCCTCTCGAAGACGAACGACTGGACGTCCGCAACGGACACCTGGGAATCGGACACCACATATGCGCAAAGCTCCTTCGCCCCGTTCCCGACGACGACAGGCTGGACGGTGACGTTGGAGATTCCCGGGAAGGAACGCACGCACGCCTCCACCTCGGTGAGCTCCACACGGTTCCCCCTTATCTTTACCTGCCCGTCCCTCCTTCCGATGTAACCCAGCGTCCCGTCGGGAAGCATCCTGAAGAAGTCCCCGGTGGCGTACATCCTCCCGTATCCTTCCTTGGAGGAGAACGGATTGTCGAAGAACGCCTGGGAGTTCCTCTCCGGGTTGTTCAGATATCCGGACGAGAGCTGGTACCCCGACAGGAAGAGCTCGCCAACGGCCCCGACGGGGACCCTGCGATGCTCATGGTCCAGTATGTAAACGGAGGTGTTTGACACCGGCGACCCTACGGATTCGGGATATTCCCTGCCGAGCACGTCGGAGTACGTGACGGATACTGTGGCCTCGGTGGGGCCGTACTTCTCCATCAGACGATAGCCGACATCCGTCTTCGGCGATCCGAACTTCTCCCCGCCG
>JAFZXW010000031.1 GCA_017616575.1 Candidatus Methanomethylophilaceae archaeon | reverse complement strand
CTCGTACCAGGAAAGTGAGTTCGAGTACCTTAAGAGGTACCTGAGGTTCTTCGGGAACGACACCCCGAGTACGATGAAGGTGGTGTTCCCCCAGGACATGAGGGTCAACGTCGACTGGCTCACCGAGGAGCAGTACCAGGCCCTGCTCGACATCCCCAAGACCCCCCTCCAGGACATCGTCATCCATCTGGAGCTCGGCATGGGGCTCAGGAACGCGGAATGTACGCGCGTACTCATGGACGACATCCATGCTGGAGGCCTGAAGCCGTACATCAACGTCCGCGGCAAGGGTCGCGGGAACGGGAAGTACAGGACCATCCGCTTCCATTACAACACCAAGCAGATCCTCGACCGCTGGCTCGACCACCGGGCAGAGATTGTCCGCAGAGTCAGGGAGCACGACCCGGGCTGGCGCGACCCTGGAACGCTGTTGATAACCAACCAGTACAGGAACAGGCCGAAGTCGGACGCGTTCGGGGAGCATACCGGCTCCCTCGACGACGCCGTCATAATCCCTCTCAGGGAGCAGCTCGGCTTCCACTTCTCCAACCACACCCTCAGGAGGACCTTCGGGAGGAGGCTCTTCCATGCGGGCGTCCCCATCGAGACCATATCGAAGTTCCTGGGCCACGAGTCCACGATGGAGACCCTGAAGTACATCGGGGCCAACCTCTACGACATGGACGCAGGCATGGCCAAGCTTGCAGAGTACGACCGCAAAACGCTTTCCAAGAGGGACCGACTTGGAGCAGGCCAGTCAAAATGGTACTGGTGAAATCAGGGAGTGGGGACCACCTTTAGCCAGATCTCCCGGCGGGAGCCCGGTTAAAATCATCTGCCGGAATTTGACGTGTACCATTCTGAAGGGCCCTTGGTTGGATAGACAGTCCGTGGTCGGGTGGCCTCTTCCCGAGACCATTCAACTGCCGGCGAGGGGACGGTCAGTTGTGTGGTCACTAATTAACGGGAAGACCATTTCTCAACTCTGAGGCCATTCTCACATGCATATGTTCGGCCCATAAGCCTGGTCCTGGGATTTGGTATACGTTAGCAATAACTCAAGGAACCTCTCCGGCCCATGTGCATAAATGTATATATTATACATATACAATTTTATACTTGAACTGCCGTCTGTTCTCCACAGATGGACCTCATAATCACGACATCCTCGGGAAAACCCATCTACGAGCAGCTGAAGGAGCAGATCAAGGACAAGATCATCAGCGGCGAGCTTGAACCTGGAACCGCGCTCCCCAGCATGCGCGATCTCGCGAAGTCGTTGAAGGTGAGCCTGATCACCACCAAGCGCGCGTATCAGGACCTCGAGTCGGAGGGTTTCATCGTATCTGCCGTTGGCAAGGGGAGCTTCGTCTCCTCCACGGACATCAGGCTGCTGCAGGAGTACAAGCTCAAGGAGATGGAGGACAGCCTCAGGAAGGCGGTCAGGCAGGCCAGGGTCTGCAAGGTCGGCTTGGACGAGATGCAGGAGGTCCTCTCCATGATCTACAAGGAGGAAGAGGAGCGATGGCCCAGGGCATATCCGTCAGATGGCTGAGGAAATCGTTCGGGAGGTTCAAGCTGGACGGCGTTTCCGCAGAGATGCCCAGAGGATACGTCACCGCCGTCATAGGAAACAACGGGGCCGGGAAGACCAGCCTTCTGAAGTGCATCACCGGCTCGTACGTACCCGATTCCGGCGTCATCGAATTCGGGGTCCCCAGGAGATACGGCCGCATGGGCGTGATGTTCGACGAGTGCCCCTATCCTCCCACGATGAGGGTGTCGGCCCTTTCCAAGACCATGTCGCGGGTATTCGACGACTGGGATCCCGATAAGTTCGCAAAGCTCTGCAAGGCATACGGCATAGATTTTTCTTCGAAGGTGGGGTCCCTCTCCCGCGGGAGGAGGATGAGCCTCCAGGCCGCGGTCATGCTCTCACATGAAACCGATTACCTCGTCCTGGACGAGCCCACCTCCGGGATGGATCCCGAGGCGAGGGAGGAGTTCCTGGAGGTCTTGCGCGAATACGTATCGGACGACGAGCACACGGTCGTCATCTCGTCCCATATGACGTCCGACCTCGAGAAGATCGCCGACCAGGTCGTCCTCATGATCGACGGAAAGGTCGTTCTGTGCGAGGACAGGATCTCCCTCATGGAGGATTACGGCCTGGTCAGGGCGGCCGATTCGGAGAGGATCCCGAAGGAATGCATGATCGGGGAATCGGAGGGAGGGCTCGGGAAGGCCGTGATGGTCAAAGACAGGAAACGCCTCTCCGAGACGATCCCGGACGTCGAGATGTACGACGCCTCCCTCGAGGACATCGTGGTCTATCACATGAGGGGGAGGGGTAGATGAGGGGCGTTCCGGTCTCAATCCGCATGTACGGCGCGACCGCGGCGGTCTGCCTCGCATCCGTAGCGCTATCCGTCGGATCCATGACCGTGCTTGACGGCACGGGCGGATTGGAGGCGCGCCATGCCATGGCGTTCGTGTCCGTCCCTTACGCAATAGGGGCGGTCGCCCTCTCGTTTTCCTGCTCCACAAGCATGCGTCTCGGATGGAACTCGTTCCTCGTGTCGTCGGGAGTCGGCAGGAAGGGGATGATGCGTTCGCTCCACTCCTTCGCCCTAGCGATCTATTCGGCCGTCCTGGTCTTCTTTGCCTTGGCATCCGTTCTTTTTACAGGAAGGATCGGTACAGCTATTGTTTCATGCGCCTGCATCGCGATGGCAGTATCCGTCTCGGCTTCGGCTGTCGGCATCATGTCGTACTCCATGTCGGGGTCCTCCCTCATGACGGACCTCACGGGCGCGATCGTGCCGATGATCCTGGCGATGGCGTCCTACATCTCGTTCATTGATGGAGCCTTCGAGGACGTCGGCCTCGCCCTGATGTGCCTGGTCGCGGCTCTGGCGATAGTGGCCGTATGCCTGAGGGCCTCCATGAACTGCTTCAGGAGGCTGGATCTTTGAACCGCTTCCTCCTCGTATGGGCGGCCTCGTTCAACGTCAGGACGGCCATAGGGCTGGCGATACTGGCCGCAGTCATACTTGTGGCGTTCGCGCTGACCGTGGACCCTGTCATAATCGCATTGGCGGCCGCGGCATCCGTGATAGGGATCGTGATGTACGCCAGGAACAAGGAGCAGGGGATAGACGGCTCCCTGCTGTCGAACCCATCCATGGCGGAGAACAGGTTCCTCTCCTTCCAGCTGGCCAGCGGGATGGACAGGAAGGAGTACGTGGACGCGTACTCCTGGCTGCTCCTGGCCTTCCTCCCGTTGATCTTCAT
>JAFZXW010000030.1 GCA_017616575.1 Candidatus Methanomethylophilaceae archaeon | reverse complement strand
GAGCCCCGGCGTCCTCGTCGGACACACGGTCGCTCCCAAGTGTCGCGGACATGAGGATCCTGACGCAGTACTCGTCGTCCTCGCGGGAGTACCCCATGTCGGACAGGATCTCCTCGTACACCGGCTCCCATTCGGAGAACTGCATCGGATGCGTCCTCCTCGACGGGCTTGCGCCTTCTGCGGAACACCTTCCTGCCTTCCATCTTCCCCTTGACGTAATTGGTGGCGATGGACAGGGCCACCCCGGCGGCGATCTCCGCAAGCCCCAGCGTCATAGAGTCGCCGTAATCGAGGTACATCTGGGCGATGTCTATGACCCCGGTGAACACCATGGCGTACGCGACCATGTTTATGCTGGTCACCATTGTGCTGGTCCTGAGTATCTTGGAGGTCTGGTACTCGGATATCATCAGGCCGGTGACGTACACCATCAGCGCCATCGCGGCGGGCCAAACCATGCAGGATACGAAGTAGATGACGCGGGACAGCTCGTGGGCGAAGTAGAGCTCCGTCACCTCCATGTATGCCCATACCGCGGAGATGAGGACCAGCGCCACCGAGATCGTGAGGAATATGACCTTGGTGGAGCTCGTGAGCACATTCACGTAGAGGTAGTCTTTGAGCCTCGTGGCCTTCCGGCCTATGCTGTAGCCATATAAGATAAGGATTAGCCCGGCGAAGAATATGCTGAGGCTGCTGGACATGTTGATCAGGACGTTGGAGTCGCCGTCCCTGAGGTACAGCAGCAGGCTGGGCATTATGAAGAACAGGGAGAGCACGAGGATCAGGAACCCTAGGGGAGCGACGAACCTCTTCCTCTTCTCAGGATCCGAAAGCATCCTGTTGATGATATAGAACGAGCCTTCGATGCCAGGGACCTGTTTCACGTAGACCTTTACCACCGAGTCTACTGCGGCGCGAGACGATATTATCGGATATATGTACTCGTCCTCCGCGCCGTCCCCTACCAGTATGACGCCCTCCGGCTTCACCTTGGCAAGGACGGCCTCGAGCTCTTTCACAAGCTCCAGGTCGGACTTGTGCCCCACGGACTTGTTGCCGCAGATCAGGGCCACCTCGGCGTCGCCTCCATCGGCGCGGATGTCCATGCAGGTCTTTATCGCCATGTACAAGGCGTTGGTGTCGGAGTCCTCCGGGTCGGCGAGTCCCAAGGCGGCCGCGGCCTCCTTGCAGGCCTTCACCCCTATGGCCGGGGTAGAGACCTTCCCCATTTCGCCGAAGTCGTCGTCCCTGTCGACGGCCAGAACGAGAGTCCTCCTCATGCCCGACGTATCGTGCTCCGTCTTATTATCACTAACGTCGGCAGACGACGGAAACAATAAGCATAAGAACGGAACGCCTCAATACCCGGGTTATGCGGATTAGGTGGCACGGGCACTCCTGCTTCGAATTCGAGGACTCGTCGATGACGGTCGTCGTGGACCCCCATGACGGACGTTCCTTGGGCATCAAGCCTCCGGCTGTGTCCGCGGACATCGTCCTCATGACGCACGACCATTACGACCACAGGGCTTCAAGAGTCGTCTCAGGCAACCACGAGGACGTGATGGCCAGGAACGGGAAGTTCAACGTCAAAGGTCTTGAAGTGGAGGGGTTCAGCACCTTCCATGACAACACTGGCGGCTCCGAGAGGGGCATGAACACGATGTACCGCTTCGAGATGGACGGCGTGAGCGTGTGCCACTGCGGCGACCTGGGATGCGTGCCGGGGGACGACGTCCTATCCAAAATCAAAGGCGTCGACATCCTCCTGGTCCCTACCGGCGAGACGTACACCTTGGAGATCCCGGAGGTCCGCAGGTTCATAGAGCTGGTGAACCCCAACGTGATCGTGCCGATGCATTACAGGGTAGGCGGGCTTTCTCTCCCGATAAGCACGATCGACAGGTTCCTGGAGATAATACCCAAGGAATACGTCGATTACATAGGGAACGAGATCGACGTGACGCCCGACGACCTGACCGAGATGAAGGAATGCTGGGTGTTCGAGCGCCGACGGGAAGTCCCCGCCGAAACGCCGAACGTTTGAAAATCAGAACAGTGCCAGCCCGTCCTCGATCCTTCCGAGCTCGATAGGCGTCGTTGTGTCGCCCACGAGGGCGCCTTTCGAGTTCGACAGTATCCCGGCGCCCACTGCGCGGGACCCGTGGTTGACCGTGGTCTTGCGGACCTCGACCTTGAGGACGTCCTCTATGACGGCGACCTCCTCGTCGGTGGCGTCTGGATGGCAGACGCAGCCTTTGGCGGTGGCCCTGCAAGCGGAGCCGACCGTCGTACAGCCGGCCACCGTGGATTTGACGCACGGCACGCCAAGGAAGTCCTCTATCGCCTTGACGGTAGAATCGCTGAACTCCGGGTTGACGATCGCTCCGCGGTCGTTCACGAGTATGTTGTTCCCGGCGGCGTTGGCGGGGTCGTCTAGCCTCATGCAGGGGATGCGGGAGGAAAACGTCTTCAGCTCAGATTCCTCGGCGAGGCCGGTGACGACCGCGCCGTTGGAGTTCATAGCTACAAGGGAGCCGATGACGTACGACCCGGACACTATCGCCGGGATGACGGTGACGCCGAGGGCCTCCTCCACGTCCTTGAAGAACTCGGAGGAGGCGTTAGCCGCCACGAAGGAAAGGCTCTCGTTCGCCACCGCGTAAACGCCGATGTTCGGGTTGCCACCGTAACGGGAGAGCCTCAGCATGGTTTCACTCCGCGAGAGAGACTTCCACGAGGCCGTCGTCGAACTTGACGGCCTTCACGGTGATCTTATTGGGAGGGTTGCGGATGCCGTTCTCCCAGAGCTTCTCGTTGACGCTGGCGTCGATCCAGATCTTCTCGATGTCGGCCTTCATGTGCCTGGCGGCGAAGATCCTGACTTCTTTCACTGCACGGTTGGTCCTGCGGGTGCGGGGCGCCATCTTGGCCTTCCTCAGGGGGATGACCATGATTCTCTCGATCTCATCTGCCATCTGGATCACTCCTTAAGTTTGCTCATGCGCCACGACCTTCTCTTGGGGTGGCGGAGGAACTGCCTGTTGGTCCTCATCATGACCCATGCGGGGACGCGGCGGTTCTGCTTGATCTTCTTGTTAAGCCTTGTCTTCATCGCGGGGGGCTTTGTGCTTGACATGATTATCTCCTCTCTATGGTGATCTCCCTCTTCTGAGGAACGATCTGCGCAAGGATGTTCTTCAACATGGAATCGTCGATGACGCCCCTGAGCCTGCCGCTCTGCGCGAGCTGGATCAACTGGATCTCGACGGACTCGGCCAACTGGGGGTTGGCGAGCCTGATATTGGCCAATCTGTCCCTGGCTTCTGGTGTGAGGATCTGCCTCAAGACAGCCTGCCTCTGCGACTCGACCTGTCTGGCCTGCTCCTCCTGAGCGGCCTGGTTCTGGGCCTGCTG
>JAFZXW010000029.1 GCA_017616575.1 Candidatus Methanomethylophilaceae archaeon | reverse complement strand
GTAGCGCCTATGCATCAGGCCTATGGCGCACCCGCCTATCGCGCATATCGGGACCGCTATCCACTTCCCTCCGGCGACGGACGGCATGGCGTCCCATACGAGCGAGGAGCCTATCGAGACGGCCTGGAGGAAAAGCCACAGCACCAGGCCGGCGACCGCCCCCAGTAGGACGGCCAACGCCATCACCGAGCCGATGTTCCGGACTTTAGCGTAACGGGCGCCCTTCCCTTTGCCGGGACGCGCCCCCGACCCGTGTTCAGAATCTCCTGCTGCCACTGCGTATGACAGCCGTTCCCGTGGTAATAACGGTTTCTTCAATCGTCAAAATAGGAACGGGCCGCCTTATTCGTCTATACATGCGGCAATCCTTCCAGAATGACGACACTGCAGTCTTGCAATTGTTCAGATGTACCTTCCGGTGGCGCTCTCCGGACATGACTTGACATCCTCCGGGGTGCCGGAGACGACTATCCTGCCGCCCTCGTCGCCGCCCTTGGGGCCCATGTCGATCACGTAGTCGGCGCTCCTGATTACATCCAGGTCGTGCTCTATCACGATCACGGTCGCGCCAGATTCGACTAGACGCTGGAACACGGACATCAGGACCTCGACGTCCAGCGGGTGCAGCCCTATCGTCGGCTCGTCGAACACGAACACCGTCCCGGACTGCCCGCGGACCATCTCCCCCGCCAGCTTCAGGCGCTGGGCCTCGCCCCCGGAGAGCCCTGGCGTGGCCTCCCCCAGAGTAAGATATCCGAGACCGACGTCGCGGAGGGTCTGGAGCCTGTTCCTGACCACCGGGACTTCCTTGAAGACCTCCGCGGCCTCGTCCACGCTCATCTCCATGCCCTCCGGAAGAGAGACCTCCCTCCCGCCGAACTCCCGCACGATGCCGAAGGCGTCTTGACGGTAGCGCGAGCCTTTGCAGTCGGGGCACGGGATGTCCACGTCCGGGAGGAACTGGATGTCCAGGCTCACCGACCCGGTCCCGTCGCATGTGGGGCACCTGAGCAATCCGGTGTTGTACGACAGGTCCCCCGCCTTGATTCCCGATTCCTTTGCCTTTAGAGACTTCGCGAACGCCTTGCGCAGCTCGTCGTGCACGTTGGCGTACGTCGCGACCGTCGAACGCACGTTGATCCCTATAGGAGTGGCGTCGATGAGCTTCACCTGCGAGACGCCCTCCGCCTCTATCGATAATACGTGATCGGGCAGCCCCGATCCGGATATCTCTGCCTCCAAGGCCGGGACCAGGCTGTCCAGGACCATGGTGGTCTTCCCGCTGCCGGACATGCCCGTCACCACGGTCAGGCGCCCTTTCGGGATCCTGACTTCCAACGGCTTCACCGTGTGTATCTCGGACGTGCGCATCCTCAGCGTACCAAGGTCGAACAATGTCTCCTTCCCGGCCCTGGGACGGAGCGGGCGAGCCCCTCCTTTCAGGAACGGGCTGATCCTGGACCTAACGTCCTCCGATATGCTTTCCACTGTGCCTTGAGCGATGAGGCTCCCTCCGGCGTCTCCAGCCCCCGGGCCCAGCTCTATCACCCAGTCCGACCGTCTCAGGACCTGAGTGTCATGGTCCACCAGGACCACGGTGTTCCCGTCTGCGACGAGGTCGTCCATAACCCCGATCAGGCCGTCTATGTTGGACGGGTGCAGCCCTATCGACGGCTCGTCCAGCACGTAAAGGACACCTGTGGTGCGGTTGCGGACGGACCTGGCGAGCTGGACCCTCTGCCTCTCGCCCGTGGACAAGGTAGAAGAGGGGCGGTCCAGCGTCAGATATCCCAGGCCAAGGTCAAGCAGGCGCCTGGCGGTGTCCTGGAATGACTCGCATATGCTCCTGGCCATGGAGGCCATCTCCTCGGGAAGCGTCCCGGGAATCCCGTCCATCCACTCCGCCAGCTCCGAAAGGGTCATCCCGCACGCCTTATCCAGGGATATCCCCCTCACTAGGGGCGCCCTCGCCTTCTCGGAGAGCCTCGTGCCCCCGCAGCACGGGCAGACGGCGGTCTTCAAAAACCTCTCCACCCTCTTCATGCCCTTCTCGTCCTTGACCTTGGACAGGGCGTTCTCCACCGTGTGCACCGCGCTGTAGTATGTGAAATCCATCTCGCCGGCGTTGCCGGACTTCTCGTTGTAATAGAGCAGGTGCCTCTTCTCAGCCGGGCCGTGGAAGACTATCTCCCTCTCCTTCTCGGTGAGGTCCCTGAACGGGACGTCGGTCCGGACGCCCATGTCCCTGGCGATGTCCTTCATGAGGGACCACATCAGCGTCTGCCAGGGGGCCACCGCCCCCTCGTCGATAGTCTTGGACTCGTCCGGCACCAGGGAGTCCTCGTCCACCTCGTACGCCACGCCGGTCCCGTCGCACCTCCTGCACGCGCCGGCGCTGTTGAACGCCAGCTCCTCTGCGCTGGGAGGCGTCACCGTCGCGCCGCACACAGGGCATTCGATGTCGAACATCGCTGCGAAGTCGATGCTAGGATCAAGATAATGGCCGTTCGGGCACCTGTGGCTGGCTAGCCTCGAGAACGCCAGCCTGACGCTGTTAAGAAGCTCCGTGGACGTCCCGAAAGTGCTCCTGATCCCGGGAACCCCGGGGCGCTGATGGAGAGCCAACGCGGCAGGGACGTAGCGGACCTCGTCCACGTCGGCGCGGGCCGCCTGCGTCATGCGCCTGCGGGTATAGGTCGACAAAGCCTCCAGGTAGCGCCTGGACCCTTCGGCATACAGTATCCCCAAAGCCAAGGACGACTTCCCGGACCCGGACACCCCTGCGATCCCGACCACTTTGTTGAGCGGGACGTCCACGTCTATCCCTTTGAGGTTGTGGACCCTCGCCCCGCGTATCTCGATATGCTTCGGCGACTCCATTTCGTCCGCGCCTAGCCGGTGCCCCGTGATAAGCCTTTCCGCAAGGAATCCTTCCTCGATTCTTGGTAGGACTATAGTCTGCATCGATCGTCCGGAACCTTCCCTCCCGGCGGGCTGAACGGTTATATCCCTGCCGCGTCTTGACGGCCTTGACATCAAGGTGAACCCGTTGGGAAGATACGACGGCCTCGGCGAGGCCATAAAAGAATCCGTAAGGAAGGCGTCGGAAGGGAGACGCGTCGCGATAGCGTTCTCCGGAGGCCTGGACTCCGGCCTCACGGCGGCCTTGGCATCCGAGTGCGCCGAATCGGTGACCTGCTACACCTGCGGGACCGACAACTCTTTCGACGTCCGTGCCGGGAAGGAGCTGGCGGAGTCCCTAGGACTTCCCTGGGTCCACTGCAGGATATCGAAAAGCAGCCTCGAAGGCCTCATAAGGGAGCTGATCTCGGCCACCGACGAGTCCGACCCCTTCACCATCTCCTACGAGCTACAGCTGTTCGACGTGTGCAGGACCGCCGAGGAGGACGTGGTGCTCACCGGCCAGGGAGCCGACGAGTACCTGGGAGGAAGCGCGAAGTTCGTCGGGTGCCCGCTAGAGGACTACATCCTCCTCCGCGACGCGGGCATCGAGAGGCTCCTCGAGGTCTCCGTGCCTTGCGAGAGGAAGATCGCGTCCCATTTCGGCAAGACGCTCGTCCATCCCTATCTGGACGAGGAGGTCCAGCGCATCATCTCCAAGATTCCGCCTGAAGAGCATCTCCCGGACAGCATGGATTCCAGGAAGTCGGTCCTGAAGAAGGCGGCCGCCAACCTAGGATACCCGGACCTGGCCTTCAGGAAGAAGAAGTCCTCACAGTACGGGTCCGGGACCACCGACCTGATCCGTGCCCTCGCCAAGGAGAAGGGGAAGATGTACAACCAGTACCTGGCGTCCCTTTACGACGAGGTCTCCCTGGGGATCCCCGCCCGCGGCAGGGGGTCCGTTATAAACGCCAGGGTCGACCCCGTCGTGAAGACCAAGGCGGAGCTCATCCTCTCGAAGGAGGGCCTCACCCCCTCCGAGGCCGTGGAGATGTTCTACCGCAAGGTGATCGAGAACGGCGGCACCGGCTCGTTCAAGCCTTCCCGGAGAAGTTGACGTTCCCGAGGATGTCGTCCATTCCCACGCATTTGCAGATCTTCTCCACGCAATCCGCCTTCTCCTCGATGTTGGAAGCCACCCCTCCCTCCAGGAGGTAAGGCACCAGCCCGCGGTCGAACGCGGCGAAATACGTCGATATGACGCAGTACTGGGCGATCAGCCCTGCCAGGACAACCCCGGTGCACCCGCGGCTTTTGACCGCCTCCTCCAGCTCCGTGTCCCTGAAGGAGTTCATATACGACTTGTGGACGAAGATGTCGGCGTCCGACGTCTTTAAGCCGTCTACCAGCTCGTCCGGGTTCTCCCTGCCGGGATCGTGGCTGTCCCCGTCGAAAAGGACCATCACCACCGGGTTCCCGGTCCTTCTGAAGGCCTCCGCGGCCTCGTTGATGCGCCCCATCCTTTTCGTCAAGGAAGCCATCACCGGCCCATTAGGATCGACGAACTTGTTCTGGACGTCGATGATCACCAGTGCAACCTTCCTTTCAGAGAACCCGTTCAGCGGGTCCGCCATATGGCCGTCATCGCTCATGAGCCGAAGACCGCATCAGGACGATATATCCGTTGCCCACTTTCGGCCACCTCCCCCATGAACGTTCTTAAACGCCCTTACAGTGGAATCGTCATGGAGCTCCTCTCCGAAGGCCTGATAGAGGACGCCGTGGCCAGTATGGACGCCTCTCTAGGTAAACACGGGGCCGCCGAGGCCATATCCGGGCGCCCTATACGCAAGAGATACCGGGC
>JAFZXW010000028.1 GCA_017616575.1 Candidatus Methanomethylophilaceae archaeon | reverse complement strand
CAAGGACTTCGGATCGTACCTTCGCATGCTGGAGCTGGCCGCCGAGGCAGGGCATCATAAGTCTATCTCTACTCTTGGAGACTTGTACCATTCCGGGAGAAGGGTCGAGCGTGACGATGAGAAAGCCTTCGGATGGTATCTCAAGGGAGCGCTTGACGGCGACCCCGCCTGCCAGTACGCCGTAGCCTGCATGTACCGCGACGGGGACGGGACGGCCAAGGACGAGAAGGAGGCCGAGAGGTGGTTCAGGATTCATTCCCGCGCGGTGATCGCCCAATACCAGACTGCCGTGTCCGAGACGGTCAGGTCCAGGCCTGCCGTGAAATGCGATCCGGACGCTCTTTTGGAGAAGGCTGCCGCTTCCTACAATCACAAGGCGATGTCCCAGCTGGCCTCCGTCTACAAGAGCGGCGGTTCAGGGGTTCCTGACAAGGAAAAGGCTAAGGCGGCCTATCTCGAGGCTGGAAGATACCCGGGCATGGCCTCGATAGCCTTGGCAGACATGTATTACGAGGGCACGCTGTTCGAGCAGGATTACGGAAAGGCCGTCGAGCTTTATCTGAAGTCGCTGTACCTCCTAGACGGCACGAGGGATTACCGTTTGTATCTGATGTTCAGCAAAGGCCTTGGCGTGAAGAAGGATGAGGCTGAGGCTCTCAAGTATCTGAAGATGGCCGCGTCTAAAGGGAATAAAGACGCCCTCGTGGCCTCGGGTGCTACTAGGTGACGAATTACATATATAAAACTTTTTTTTATAGACCATATTGGAATATAATGTTAATATTGATTATTAGGATAAAATCCGATTTATAAAAATGAAGTCGACAGGCGTGTGTTCGACGTGTAAAGATTTGTCACGTGCGCGTTTGAATAAGGGTTATAATCACGTTTATCATACAGGGAATCATGCTCGCGCTCGACTATGTGGTCGTCCAAGCTGGGGGGAAGGGAACTCGGCTTGGAAAGTACACTAGGAACAAGCCGAAGGCCTTGGTCCCGATCGGCAACGTTCCTATGTTGTTCCACCTCTTCATGAAGTTCCCCGATGCGAAGTTCGTGATAATAGGCGACTACAAGGAGGACGTCCTCAGAAAGTATCTCTACGCTTTCAAGAAGAAATTCGGGAACGACTTCATTTTCGTCAGCGCGGAAGGCGACAAAGGCACGTGCTCCGGGATTAGGAGGTCTCTGTCGTTCATTCCCGAGGGCAAGAGGCTCATGCTCGCATGGTGCGACTTGGTCTTGGACGAGAGCCTAGTGATCCCCGACGTCGAAGGTAACCTCATCGGTCTTTCGGACAGGTTCGAATGCAGGTGGTCCTTCAAGGACGGCGCGGCCGTAGAGGCATCAAGCTCCAGCGCGGGAGTGGCGGGGCTGTTCGTGTTCAAGGACAAGGGCGTCCTGTCGGAAGTCCCCAAGGAAGGGGAGTTCGTCCGCTGGCTGGCCGGGTCCGGCATACCGTTGGAGCCTTTCTACATAGGCGGCAGCAGGGAGTTCGGCCTCATCGACCGGATACCTGAGATGGAGGGCGGGAAGTGCAGGCCCTTCAACAGCATAGAGGACCGTGGGGGCATCCTCGTCAAGAAGGGGATAGACGACCAGGGCCGTAAGCTCGCCGTGAGGGAGGTCGCCTGGTACAAGTACGTGTCGCAGTTCGCGTCCGTCCCCATCCCCAAGATTTACAAATACGAGCCGGAGCTCCATATCGAGAGGGTGAGCGGCAAGAACGTCTACGCCTACAACTTCTCCCATGAGGAGAGGAAGGAGATCCTCCGCCGCCTGGTGTCGAGCCTCAGGCGTCTCCATGGCTGCGCCGGAATCCCTGCCGACGCCTTCAGCTGCAAGAACGCCTATTTCACCAAGACCATCGACCGTCTCGCAGATGTCAGGAACCTGATCCCCCACGCCGAGGATAGGCATATCACCGTGAACGGCAAGAGGTGCAGGAACGTCTACTTCTACTTCAAGGAGCTCGAGGACCGGCTGTACAATGTCAGATGCGACGGGTTCAGGCTGATCCACGGGGACTGCACGTTCTCGAACATAATGCTCCGCGACGGGAAGGAACCCGTCTTCATAGACCCCCGCGGGTATTTCGGTTCTACGGAGATATTCGGCGATCCGGCTTACGACTGGGCTAAGCTCTACTATTCGATCAAGGGCAACTACGACATGTTCAACCTGAGGAGATTCGACCTGGAGATCGGCGACGAGGTCAGCCTTTCCATCAAGTCAAACGGCTGGGAGGACATGGAGGACGAGTATTTCTCGCTCCTGTCCGAGGAGGGCGTCTCCGTCGAGGACATCAAGCTCCTGCATGCCGTCATCTGGCTTTCGCTGACCACTTACGCATGGGAGGACTACGACTCCATATGCGGCGCGTTCTACAACGGCATATGGTATTTGGAGGATGTTTTATGAACAGTTATTTCAAAGGGATAATGGACGTTGTCAACAAGTCCATCGAGGATCTGGACGAGGAGACGTTCTACAGGCTTGTCGACGATACCGTCGATGTCCTACGTGGCGGTGGGAAGGTCGTCATCACCGGTCTTGGTAAGAACGCTCCGATATGCGAGAAGTTCGTCGGCACCATGCTCTCCTTCGGTCTCGAGTCCACTTTCCTTCACACTAACACGGCGGTCCACGGCGACCTCGGAACGGTTCGCGACGACGATATCGTCATCATATTGTCCAAGAGCGGCGAGACGGCGGAGTCCATCTATCTGCTGGACCATCTGAAGAAGCGCAGCTGCAAGATATGGTCGATGACGTTCAACGACAAGAGCAGGCTTGCTCTCGGCGCCCCCAACACCCTTGCGCTCAAGATGGACCATGAGGGCGACGACTGGGACAAGGTTCCCAATAACTCCACGACCATTTATCTGATAGTCTTGCAGGCGCTGGCCATGAACGTGTCCAAGAGGATGGGGGTCACCTATGACGACTTCATCAGGAACCATCCCGGAGGAGCGATAGGGGATGCAGCAAGGAAGAAATGACCTTGTCCTTTCCCCTTTGGGCAAGACATGGCTGTTCGATCTGGACGGCACCATCGTCAAGCACAACGGCTACAAGATCGACGGCGAGGACACGTTCCTAGAGGGTGCGAAGGAGTTTCTTCTTGGGATTCCCGACACCGACCGCATAATCTTCTTGACCTCCCGCGAGGACTGGTGCATGGAGGCTACTGAGAGGTTCCTGAAGGACGCCGGTGTAAGATACGACCTGATCGTCAACAACCTGCCGTATGGCGAGAGGATTCTGGTCAACGACCGGAAGCCTTCGGGGCTCAGGACATCCGTCGCGGTGGATCTGGATAGGGACGTCTTCGATTTAACGTACGAGATCGACAGGAGCCTCTGAGGTCCGGTGTGTCTTTTCCCATTCCTGCACCCTTTTGAGTATCTTGTCTTTAGTCTCCAAGAAGTCTATCCCCTTGTGGACTATCTCTATCGCATCGTCGCAGAGGCCCATGTCGTTCATGCTGAAGAAGTCGATGATCTCTCCGCAACCCCAGTATTCGTCTGACGAGTAGACGATGACCTTGCAAATGTCGAAAGAGCTTATGATGTCACATAGGCCGCTACGGGAGCCTACGAAGTATCCGGCGTACTCGAAGAAATCTTTCAGTTCCGAATAAGGCGGGTTTATCCCGATGCTGCCAAAGATGGGCCAGTGCTTGTCGTCGCAGTTCGTGCAGACCGTGAAGCCCCTTTTGCGGAACTCGTCCACGATCTCGATCCAGACCCATACTGGGAGCTCCCCCAGGGTGTTCACGTACGGGGCTACGACGACTGTCTTGCCAGGAATAAGGCCGTTGTCTTCGAAGAATTTCGCGATGTCGTCCCTGCAGTCGTCGAAAGAAGGCTTCTTGAACCTAAGGGACTCGTTATTGAACACGCCAGAGGTGAAGAAATCCATGAAGTTGATTCCGTTGTAGTTCCTCATGTGGTCGCTGATTCCCATCTTCGAGCTTGGAGGGTCCGCATGGAGGGCGAATATGTCCAGCGCATCGAACCCGAGCGCGGTGCACATGCGGACCACGTCGTCCATCTCCTTCTGCTCCAGAGAGACGACGTCTTCGAATCCGAAGAGCTTGACGATCTTCTTGGACCCTCCGCCAATGACGCATATCCTGCTCGCCTTGACCCTGTCCTCGCCTATCTGGCTCGCCAGGAGCCCGGATGCGACGTACACGTCTCCGGTCCCCTTGTAAGGGCAGATGTAGGTGGTCCCGTCCTCGTTCGCTATTTTCTGGTAGAGCTTCCACCACATGGAGAGCTTGATCTTGAAATAGACGTGCTGTATGAAGTTGGACGAGTCCTTGATCATCAGATCCTTCAGGAATCCGATGACCCTGTATCTGAATTGGATCTTGACTGGTTCCCCGGCCATGCTCAGGCCTCCTTGAGAATGTCGAGGACCTCGGGGTCCTCCCCGTCATAGTCGAATCTGCGGAGTATGGGCCTGAACGGGATAATGAAATACACCCCGATGGCGACCATCTGCTCCATGGTCAGCTCTTTGACGTCGAGGAGCCTGTCGGCGTGGCGTCCCTCGGGCGAGTCCAAGGACACCACTATGAACGGGCTGGGGGTGTCTATGACACCGTAGAGGCATAGCAGATCCCTTATCTCCCCTTCCGACACCATGATGACGTCTTTGACCTTCTGGGTGAACAGGCTGACCGATTTCATCACCCCGGGGATGCAGGTCACGATGATCGCGTCCTTCTTGAGATTCCTCACGAGGCGCTCGTCCAGATACAGGAGGCCGTAATAGTTCATCTTGCTGTCGTTCTCGGGGAACACGACTATCTCGGTGTCCGGGGTGTAGGATTGCATTATGCGCCTGTAAGTTTCCTTCCCGCGACGACAGCGGATGTTGGTCGTCCAGACGCGATCCTTGAAGAGAGACCTGTCTATGATGGTACTCGCCCCGTCACTCGCCCAGCTTGAGGAACTTGACCATCTTGTACGGGAGGGCGCTGTCGTTCCTTGGCTTCCATCCTATCGTGTAGATTTTTATCTCAGAATCCTCGGGGCACCCGTCGAATATGCCTACTCCGAACTGCGGGGCGTTCTCCGACATGAAGAAGATGCTCCTGAGCGACGTGCAGAAGGTGAACTCGTAGTCCCCTATCGACTCGACCTTGGACGGGATCGTGATGTGGCGAAGACTCCTGCAGTTGTGGAAAGCCTGGAACCCTATCCTGGTCACGCTCGACGGCAGATCGACGTCCGACAGGTTGACGCAATCGTAGAACGCTCCTGACCCGATGTTCTCTATCCCGCTGCCCACCGCGGCCTTGTATATGCCGCCGGCGTAGGCATGCCAAGGGGCGGAACATTTGTTCTCGGAGACCATGTCCTCCATGGTCATGCTCGATCCCGGGATGGGGGAAAGCACAAGGACGCCGTCCTTTATCCTCCATTCGATGGCCTCGAGGTATCCGAACACGTCGAAAGTCACTCTGGCGTTGTCGCCGACGGTGTGCTCGTTGACTATGGACGAGTTAAGCCATTTCTGTCCTTTCAGCACGATCATCTTCGCATCGGGAACGGTGTTGAACATGTGGTATCCGAACTCGATCTCACGCTCCGGGAGCATGTATATGATTTTCAGCGACGTGCAGAAGGTGAAGGCGAAGTCGCCGATCTTCTTGACCTTTCTCGGAATGGTCAAAGCCTCGAGGCGCCGGCAGTTGTGGAAGGCCTGCCTTCCGATTATTTCGACTCCTTGAGGAATGACCACGTCGCTCATGTACATGCAGTCGAAGAACATTCCGTCGTTGATCTGCTTGAACCCGTCGCTGATAGTGGCCTTGTGGATGCCAGTCCTGTATTTGTGCCACGGTGCTGAACAGACGTTGTCCTCGACGTAGGGCTTGTACTCGTCCGCCCTGTCGCGTGCGATCATTATGTTGAGAACCCCGTCGTAGAGCGACCACCTTATGTTTTCGTCCTTGCCGTCGGCCTCGAAGGTCACAAGCCCGTTGGCCCCGATGTTCCTTTCGTCGAACACTTCGGAATCGATGCCGTTTCCTGTGATGGTGACCATGTTGGTGTTCCCGACGACGGTCTCGAAAACGCTTTTACCGATTGAAGGCGGGTTCTCGGATTCGAACTCCATCTTCCTCAGGGAGACGCAGAATGTGAACGCGTAGTCGTCGATGGATTCCAAGGATTTCGGGAACGTCAAGGCTTTCAGAAGCCCGCAGTTGTGGAAGGCCTGGAATCCGACGCTTGTGACTGTGTCGGGAATCTTCACCTTGGTGAGCTTGAAGCAGTCGTAGAATGCGCCGGGGCCTATGCGGGTGATCCCCTCGCCTATCTCCGCTTCTATTATTTTGTCCCTTTCGGAATACCACGGGCTGAAACATACGTTGTCCTTGACGTAATCTATCATCACGCCGTCGCCCTCTGGCTCGATGGACAGGATGCCGTTCTCAACTTTCCATTTTATATTGTCCGTCGTGATGAATTCCGCCATATCGCGCTCAGCGCTCCCTGGCTCCTTTAATCCCTTCTACATATAATTATGTTATGAGCACACGTGCCGAGCGCCCGAATCCGCGCTGGAATCAATATATATCCAAGTTGGACGTACGAGCGTCGGCAGGTCGGTCCGGAAGTTCGGGCGCGGCAGGCGAAGGTGGTCTAAGTGAGCGGTTTCCGTGTTTCATCCGATGGCATCGGGACGGATACCGTCCAATCGCGTCCCGGAGGCGGTTTCTCCGAAGACCTTGCCATTGAAAGCCTGCCCGAGTGCGTATCTTTCGACGTCTTCGACACGCTCGTCCTTCGTCCGTTCCTCAGGCCGACGGACGTGTTCAGGCATATGGAATCAGTCGGCATCGCCCCCGAGGGGTACGCCGACGCCCGTATCAAGGCCGAGGCAGACGCCCGGCGCGAGCTGCGCAGGGAGGTCCGTCTCACCGAGATCTATTCTCGCATGGGCCCCGGGATGCAGATCCCCGACCGGGAGGTCGAGGTCGAGGTCTCTTTGTGCAGGGGGAATCCGGAGACGTTAGGGTTCGCCGAAAGGCTGATGGACGCCGGCAAGAGGGTAATCGCGGTCTCCGACAACTACCTTCCTCAGAAGGACGTCGCCGCCATTCTGAAGGCGTGCGGCGCCGGGATCGGCGAGCTGTACGTCTCCAGTGAGCCTCTGGCCACCAAGTACGACGGCGACTTGTACCCTATAGTGCTTTCTGAGACAGGCCTTGGGCCGAAGGATATCGTGCATATAGGGGACACGCACCGCCCCGACGTCCGCATGGCGGCCGCCAACGGGATCAGGGGGGTCCTGTACATCCGCCAGACGGACAGGTACTTCCAGGCCAATCCTTGGGCGAAGCCCTATGCCAAGGCAGGAGGCCTCGGTCGCTCGACGATACTGGGCATGGACATCCTGCGCTGGTGCGGAGCCCTCGGGGAGAAGGGGGACGACGTCCACGAGATGGGCTTCAGGTACGGCGGCCCCATAATCTCGGCTTATTCCAGGTATCTGGAATCGGTGACGGATCCCGGCTCCAGGATGCTTTTCGTCTCCCGTGACGGGTACAACCTGATGAGGGCGTACGATGTCCTGTATCCGGGCAGGAACGACATGGTGTACGTCCACGCCCAGAGGATCCTTTCCTACATGTTCACCGACGACTACATCCCGTTCGGCCCCCTGGAGCTTCCCGGGAGGTACTCCCACAGCTTCGACCATAAGAAGGTGGCTCGGTGGATGAGATACGTCTTAGGATTCTTCGAGGAGGACCTTCGTCTGAATGGCATTCCATCCGACAACGACGAGCTACAGGCCCTTTACAACAGCCGTGTCGGCGAGATAGACGCCCTTCGCCGCGCAGGGGCCGAGGACTATCGCAGGTACGTGAAGTCGTTCAGCGACGTGGAGGACCTGCACCTGGTCGACTGCACCACGATGAAGTTCACCTCCCAGAGGCTCCTGGAGAAGATGGCCGGCAGGGAGATGCGCGGCCACTACTACGTCAGCCTGGGCGACGCCGGGCTGTCTTATGACGCGTTCAAGTACCGCGACCGGTTCGTCTTCGGCTGGAGGTTCGTCAACGTCCCCGAGTTCTTCATGAGCTCCCCCGAGCTTCCGATAACCGGATGGCGCGGAGGCCCCAGGCCCATGGAGGACCCGCCGGAGTGGGAGAAGTACCGGTGCTCCATGTACGGGGAGGTCACCGCGGGGGAGGTCGAGTACGCCAAGGCCATGAAGGACGTGTTCGGAGGCCTGCAGCCGAAGCTGGGATACGACGAGGTCACGGAATGGTCCCTGCTCTCGGCCGAGCGCGACGGCCCTTACCGTTGCATCCTGGACAGGATAAAATGGGCTTCGAGCCCCGACCATTCGGACTGGACGCCGCTGCTGCCAGACCTGAGGGACATCCCGTTCATTGCCAAGAAGCTGGCCACCGACCTGATATCGAAGATGAACTCGATGCGACGGCACTTCGATCGGAACAGGCTTGGTGTACCTCTTCCCGGACCTGTAGAAGACCTGGGCGAACCAGTACCTTATCATCAGGAAGTACAGCGACGGGAACAGCCATTGGAACCCCCCCTCCAGCAGCACCTGCGCCCCGCCCGTCCTCTTCAGCATGTCCAGGTACTCCGGGCTCTTCACGTACCTGTAGAAGCTGCCGAAAGTCATGTGCCCCGCGGACCTGATGCGGAGCAATGCGAACCTCTTCCTCAGGAAGCCCTCGCCTTCCCTGCCGGAGACGTACTCCTCAAGGCTGTCGTACCTTCTGATCTCGGTGCGCCCTCTGCGGTCGCGGTTCTGCCTGCTGTTGCAGACGGACCCGGGCGTGATCATGTACTTGTAGAGGGGCTT
>JAFZXW010000027.1 GCA_017616575.1 Candidatus Methanomethylophilaceae archaeon | reverse complement strand
TCCCGAGGTCCTTCTCAGCCGAGGCGCTCATACGGCTGGGTATGGGGATGCGGCGATGTATAACCCTCGTCGGTCCTTGAGGCAGGACAGCGGTATGACGTACACCCCGTCCCGTCTGTGGTAGGCCATTCCGGTGGCAGCTATCACCGCCAGCACCGAAGGCTGACTTATCTTGTTGGAATCGAGACATGTTTTTGCGATAAGGTTAGGGATGGTTGGCGTGATAAAGTTGGGAAAAATGCGAAGACTTCGCGTCTGGAAATTGCCCCTTTAATTGTAAACAAAGGCTTGACAAGGAGCGGTCGGGTGCAATTATCGCACATCTTTTTCCATGAGCCTGCCATAACCTGCCGACGGCGGGCTCATCGGGATGAAAGGCAAGGACCGTGTGCTGAATGAACGGGCGGTAAACGCCGTCGTTGAGATGTCTTCACATCTCGAATGCAGGGAATTCGTCGAACCTGGCGACTTTGAATCTTTGATTCACAAGTACAAAAAGTTGGACGACGACGCTCGTCGCAGAGTCAATACGTTCCTGTCGACTTTGGGAATCATAAACAAGGAACTCAAAGCGAACCTTGACGCGTTCATCAAGTTGTACAATGTTTATCCGGAACGTCTGAAGGAGCACAATGAGAACCTTGCAATTTCAGAATCTGCGGAGGCAGGGAAGCTCATCAACCCTGTCGAAGGATTCGATCTCGACAGGCAACAGCTTACAGCCATTGCGTATGATGTCAAGACCAGGCTGGTCATCGCAGGCGCAGGCACTGGAAAAACGACCACTATAGTCGGTCTTGTGAAATACCTCCTCAAATCAGGGAAAGCTCTGCCAGAAGAAATCCTGGCATTATCCTTTACGAACGCCTCGGTTGACGATCTCAAGAGACGCGTTTTGGCTGAAACCGGACAGCGCATCGATGTCAACACCTTCCATCGTCTCGGATTGAGGATAATAGCGTCTGCAGGCGGAAAGGTCCCCAAAGTCTCTAGAATAAATATTAACGAGTTCGTGGCGGAGGAGATCGAACGCAGAAGAAGCGATTCTCGGTTCGTACGGGATTTGAATGATTACATGGTTTACGACTTTGAATCCATTCAAGACGAGGACAGGTTCGGGGACAGTTCGGAGCTGATCGAGTATCTTAGGGAGAATCCTTTGGTCACCTTGAACGGAGAGAGGGTCAAGAGCTTCGGAGAGGCGGATATCGCTAATTATCTGGCCATCAATGGGATACCCTACGTCTACGAGGATTCTTACTGCGTCGACACCACGGATTCGGAACATGGCCAATACCATCCAGATTTTCACATAGCCGGGACTGGCGTCTATGTGGAGTATTTCGGAATCGACCGTGACGGCGGCGTGGCCAAGTTCATGACCGACCGCAATCCCGATGCTGCTGAAGAGTACCGCAGCGGAATAGAGTGGAAGAGGCGGATACATCGCGAGAACGGGACGGTTCTAATTGAGCTGTATGCTTATGAACGCTCCGAAGGGACCCTGATTGACAGTCTGGAATCGAAACTTAAGCCTCTGAACATTCATTCGGATCCGGAGTCGCCGGAATCCATATTCGACAGGACTTTCAAATCGGACGGGAGGGTGCTGAGGTCCGTCGCTTCAACTCTTACCACGGCGATTTTGCTCATCAAAGGATTCGGGAAGCCTTGGGACGAGGTCTACCCGGAATCGTCCAGCTTCAGGGAAAGAAGGTCTCTGAAGAGAATGGAGTCCGTCTTGAAGCCGATATTCGATGCATACCAGTCGGCACTGGGAGAGAACGGGGAGATCGATTTCGAGGACATGCTCAATCTGGCCGCAAGGCGCATCCATGAGGGCGGATATGCCCATCCTTACAAGTACGTCATAGTGGACGAATACCAGGATTTGTCAAGATCCAGGTATAATCTGCTTAAATCCCTCCGCATTTCGAAAGACTATAGTCTGTTCTGTGTCGGAGACGATTGGCAGAGCATTTTCCGTTTCAACGGATGCGATGTTTCCTACATCTTGGATTTCGAAAGGTATTGGGGCCCTTCCGCGATATGCAAGATCGAGAGGACTTACCGCTTCTCGGGGGAGCTGTTGAGGAAGAGCAGCGAATTCATCAGCAGGAACGGCCGCCAAAGCCGCAAGGACCTTGTCGGCACCAGCGGGAAGGACAGCAAGGTCTTCTTCATCTCCAAGGACGACGACGTCCAGACCCGAATTGAGATCGGGAAGAGGCTGCTGTTCTTAGGAAGCGGGAAGAAGGTCCTGTTTCTAGGAAGATACAATCACGACGTGATGCTTCTGAACGGCGACGGGTTCGGATGGAATCAGAACATCTCCGACAGCTCGAAGACGGTCACGTATGTCGGCCGCCAGGATCTGGACATGAGGTTCATGACGATTCATTCCTCCAAGGGCCTCCAGGCGGACGTCGTGTTCTCCCTCAACAACAAGACCGGAAGATACGGCTTCCCCAGCGTGAGGGACGAGCCGATACTTATCCCGATGCTGCTGGGAGGCGATAACAGCCAGGTCGACGAGGAGCGCAGGCTGTTCTATGTCGCTATGACCAGGGCGAAGGAGGCGGTGTACATCGTGTCCCAGAACGGCCGTCAGTCAGATTTCTTCAAGGAGATGTTCCCGGAGGCAGGGGCTTATGGGAAGAAGGCTGAGATGACCTGCCCGTTATGCGGCGGGGAGATGGTCCTAAGGGCCGATCAGAACGGTCACAGGTTCTACGGGTGCAGCAATTACCGCTCCAGGGGATGCAGGTTCACCAGGAACCTCGGGCCACGACGCGCCTTCTGAACAGTCAAACGCACTGTGATGTCCGGACGGAACAGGTAAATATCGTCCGCCGATGGATTCTCCATGATACAATTGGACGTCCTCGCCGTGGGGGACCTTCAGCGCGACGCCGACGGGAACATCCTGAAGGCCGACTCCACATCCGTCCTCATCCGTTCCGGGAGCCGTCTGATCGTCGTGGACCCCAGCACCAGGTACATGAGGCCGGCGGTGAGGACCTCCTTCAGGCAGATAGGGGTGTTCCCGAAGGACGTGGACACCGTCGTCCTCACGCATTCCCATTACGACCATATCGAGAACCTCGACCTCTACCAGAAGGCCAGGGTGCTGATCCACTCCGGCTCGGACCTGGACATCCCCGGGGCCAAGGTCGTGGACGGCGATTCATACGAGGTGTGCGAGGGGGTCAGGATGGTCCACACGCCCGGCCATTGCCCCGAGCACTGCTCCGTGTTCGTCAAGGCCGACAGGAGGTACGTCGTCGCGGGCGACGCAATCCCCCTAGAGGACAATCTCCGCCTGATGGTCCCTCCCCGCCTGAACACCGACCCTGCCGCCGCTTTGGAAAGTATTAAGAAGATTGCGGAATACGCCGACGTAGTCATCCCGGGGCATGGGTTCCCGTTCATGACGGACAGGTGATAACATGATGAAGAGACCTTTGCCTGACACGTTGTACTACGAATGCCCAGTCTGCGACGACTACACCGAGCACCAGGTCCTCAAGGGGAAGATGGGCAAGGCGTCCATCGAGGGGACGTTCAGGTGCAACGAGTGCGGACGCGTGACCTCGGAGACTGTGAAGATCCCGGAGCTCCTGGAGGTCCCCGTCCTGTTCAGCGACGGCGACGTCACGGAGACGACCAAGACCACCATCGAGAGCAACGAGGTCGTCGCGGAGGGGGACGAGTTCTTCCTGGACGACGGCAGGAGGGTGTGCGTCACCCATTTGGACACGGTCAGCGGCGCCACGTCCAAGAAGGCCTTGGTGACCGACATCAAGAGGCTGTGGGTGAAGCAGTTCGACGTGCTCTCGGTCAAGGTGTCCGTGAACGACGACAGGAGGACCTACTCCCTCAGGGTGGAGGCGGAGCCCGACGACGAGTTCGTGGTCGGCACCCAGCTGGAGTTCGAGGACTTCAACTGCCTCATCCATGCCATCAAGACCAGGAACGGGCTCGTCAAGAGGGGCGCCGCCGAGGCCAGGGACGTCGTCCGCATCTACGGGAAGATCCGCAAGAAGACCTACCAGGTCCTGGACCTGTCGGACGACTTCGACGAGAGCGACTACGACGTCGATGACGAGCGAATCGCTCCTCGTCCAGAAGGTACTCCAGGACGTCCGAGATGTTCCCGGACCTGACGACGTGGTCGGCGGCGGCCTCCACATAAGGGTCGGTGG
>JAFZXW010000026.1 GCA_017616575.1 Candidatus Methanomethylophilaceae archaeon | reverse complement strand
TGGAGGCGCAGGCCGCGTACGACATAATGAGCGGCATAGACCAGTGCGCTGAGTTCTGCGGCACCGGGATAATCGGCGGGGACACCAAGCGCGGCCCCGGGATCGTGGCTGGTACAGCCATCGGCGTGATGGACGGCCGGGCCCCGATGCTGAGGTCCGGGGCGGTCCCTGGAGACGTGGTGGCCGTGACCGGCCCGCTCGGAGGCCCCGCGGCGGCGCTGGAGGCTATGGACCTGGGGCTGGAGGCGGAGGAGGCCCGGAGCGCCCTGTACACCCCCGTGCCGAGGATAACCGAAGGCATCGGCCTGGCGGCTTCCGGGGCGGTGTCGTCGTGCATGGACCTCTCGGACGGATTGGGGACGGCGCTCAACACGCTCTGCAAAGCCTCAGGCGTAGGAATGGACGTCGAGCTGGACTTCATCCCCCGCGAAGACTACGTAGAGGACATCGCAAGGAAGTCCGGGAAGCCCGTCAGGGACCTGCTCCTGGACTGCGGAGGCGAGTACGAGCTGCTCTTCACCGCCGACCGCGGCAGGCTCGGTAAGATTTACGAGGCGGAAGTGCCGTTCCATATCATAGGCGTGGTGAACGACGCCGGGCGCCCGGAGCTGCTGGAAGGCGGCGCGAGGAGCGTGATACCCTATGGCCGTTATTAACGAGCGCGTCGAAGCGAGATATTACGAGAGGGACGGGGACGCCTACATATGCGGCCTTTGCCCCCACAGATGCAGGATACCCGTCGGAAGCTACGGCAGATGCGGCGCCAGGCGGGCGGACGAGGACATGCTGGTCGCGTACTCCTACGGGAAGGTGTCGTCGGTATGCGTGGACCCGGTCGAAAAGAAGCCGCTGTTCCATTACCGTCCGGGGACCAGGTGCTTCTCCCTCGGCGGGGTCGGGTGCAACATGAGCTGCAAGCACTGCCAGAACTACGCAATATCCATGCTTCCGTCCGGGAAGAAGCGCACCACGTACGAGAGGCCGGACGAGATCGTGGCCCTGTGCCGCAAGGAGAGGCAGGATGCGATAGCATTCACGTACAACGAGCCGATGATCTGGTTCGAGTACATGCTGGACGTGATGAAGGCCGACCCGGACCTGAGGTGCATAGTCGTCTCCAACGGCCTGATCTGCGAGGAGCCCCTGAAGGAGCTCTGCAAGGTGGCCGACGCCATGAACATCGACGTCAAAGGGTTCACCGAGGATTTCTACAAGGAAGTCTGCGGGGCCCATCTCGAGGACGTGCTGAGGAGCGTAGTGACGGTGTTCGAGTCCGGGGTGCACCTGGAGCTCACCTACCTGGTGATCCCGGGGTACAACGACTCCGAGGAGGAGGTCGGGAGGTTCTGCGACTGGGTCCTCGAGCGCCTGTCGGAGGACGTGCCGGTGCATTTCACCAGGTTCTACCCGGACAACCAGATGATGGACGTCCCCTGGACGCCGGTGGAGACGGTGATGCGGTGCAGGGAGATCGGCATGGGAAAAGGCCTGAACTACGTGTACGTGGGGAACACCCTCACCGACGACGCCGACGACACCTACTGCCCCGAGTGCGGGACCGCGGTAATCAAGAGGCTGGGGTACCTGGTGGACATCGTCTCGCTGGACGGGGACAGGTGCTCCTGCTGTAAACATAAACTTAATATAGTAAGATAAAAAGGTTATATAAGAATATTGTAGGTAATGCCCCGTAATGGAATATACATCCAATATTTTTTATACAGGATGCCGATAGCGTACATGGTGCCGGGACGGACATGATCCGGAAGCCGTCCGCAACCCGGCCCCTTTTCTCGGAACAGCGCGAAGAGCGGGTTCCCCAACAAAACAGCGACCAGGAGTCCCGCGGCCAGGAACGCGACGAACGGCACCATCGGGGTGACCGTCACCGTCTGGACCCCGGCCCCCTCCAACCGGCTTATGGCCCCGGGATCGTCCGAAGGGGCGGTGCGCACGACGGCCCCGTCCTCGACGTCCTGCAGCGTCCACACGAAGGAGGACCTCGCCTCGGACGTCGGCATGGGGAACTCCGTGAACATGCCCCTGCCCTGCCGTCCCTGGAACGCGTTGCGCGCCCCTATGAACAGCATCGGGACTGATGTAAGGATGGCCGCGAGGGCAAGCACCGACAGCGGGAGGCAGAGGAACGAGGCGGCCGGCCACGACGGAGGCCAAAATAAGGGGAGGCCGCCGATATCCGGGTACGAAGGGAACGCGAGAGACAAGGACATCAGCGCCTTCGCGTCCGCCCCTCCCCTTATCAGCCCCGAAACGTACATGCAAAGGAAGGCGGCGAAGGCGATCCCGGGGCCAAACAGCCCCGCATACCCGGTCTCCGCCCACGCCCACGCCGAGACTGCGAAAGCCGCCGGCAGAGCCAGGATTCCAGGGACCCTCTCCGACAGCATGTACGCCGCCAGCATGGAGGAGGAGGCCGCGTACGCTAGAACCGACAGGTCCGGGGCCTTCCCCCACGCCAGGAAAGACGAGCAGATTATCCCGATCGCGGCGATCACCGCCCAGTGCCAGTCGGGGACCCGCCTTATGCGGACGTCCCAGAACCCCGCCGACATCATCATGGCGGCCGAGGACGCCGTGAGGAACGCCCACAGGGCGGTGTCTAAACACATGGGAAGCAATGCAACGTTTTGATATATATTCCGAATATCCCGTATCCATGAAGGTTAGAACGGCGGCTATCCTCCTTATCGCGATTCTCGCAATCGCCGTCGTCCCATCGGCTTCGGACGGCGGGACGGGCGAAGACGTGCGCATAAGCATACCGGAGGTCAGGTTCGACTCGTCCATCAGCTCCGACATACCCGCGATAGACATGAGCAGCAACAGCCAGCGCCATCTGAGGGTATACGTGTTCAACGAGCTGGACGTCCCCGTCGCCGTCGTCTTCGACACCAGCACCCTCGAGGGCACAGCCGTGGTGAAATGCGAGACCGGGAGCATCGACGTGGAGCCCCGCGATTACGTCTCCGACGATCTGATCGTCAAGACGCTGGAATACGCCAACACCGGGTCCTACAGCATCCCGATGACGGTATACGTCCAATACCTGGACGGCTTCGAGGGGTCCATCGGCTACGAGGTGGACCTTACCCTCCATGTCAACATCACCTCCCTGTATTACACTGACAACGCGTACAACAAGTTCTTCGGGTTCATCCCCAACAGCCTGGAGGGCGCCCTGGGGGAGCCGTGGTTCGCGTCCCTGGCCACGCTGATCCTCATGCTGCTGGCCAACGTCCTGCTCTGCTACATCCTAATCCCCCTGCTGACCAGGCACTTCAACGACAAGGTCTCCAAGCTGGAGAAGGTCAATCTGAGGAAGTCGGTCACCAAGATAATGAGCGTGCTGATGTTCGTGTTCTCCTTGAACCTGTGCGCCCAGATCATCGGCGCCAGCCCGGAGGTATGCCACGTCATAAGCGCGGTGTCCGTGTTCGTCTACGTCTGCATTGGAGCGGTCCTGGCATGGCGCATCTACGTGTTCATCATGTCCGCCGTCCTCAAGACCGTCGACGACGCCGGGGTCGTGGGAGGCCTGGACAGCTCCCTCCTCCCCCTGTTCAAGATGATCGGCCAGATAGTCATCTCCGTGGTGGCGGTCACCGCGATACTGGCCAGCCTGGGCGTGGACTTCGCGGGGCTGCTGATGAGCGCGGGAGTGGTCACCCTGGGAATAACCATGGGCGCCCAGAACATCCTCAGCCAGTTCTTCAGCGGAATCATACTGCTGTCCACCCGCCCGTTCAGGAAGGGCGACTTCATCAAGATCAACAACACGGTGTACATCATCAAGAAGGTCAAGCTCATGTTCACCGAGCTGTACACCTGGGAGAAAGACCAGGTGGTCACCATGCCGAACAACACCCTCACCTCCGCCACGATAGTCAACGTGACCAGGGAGACCCCGGAGTTCAGGGTGTACGTGTACATGACCATCGCGTACGAGGCCGACCTGGCCAAGGCGAAGGAGCTGATGACCAAGGCCGGTATGGAGCACCCCCATGCGGTCGTGGACGGGTCCAGGACGATGCCATCCGTGAGGCTCACGGACTTCCAGGACTCCGGGATAGAGCTCCGCCTGGCGGTGTACGTGGACAACTTCGACGACAGCGGGACCTACGCCGGCGAGCTTAGGGAGAGGATATTCCAGCTGTTCAAGGAGAACGACATCGAGATCCCGTACACCAAGTACGAGATCACCCTGAAGAACTGTGACGGCCGCAAAAGGCCGTGGGACGAATTGGACTGAATCTGCGGAATCCGCAGAATACCAAACCCTTTACCCTATTTTACACAACTTGTCCTGTGAAAAACGTCATCCGAATGACGATTAACCATTGTTTATATAAGTGAAACCGATAGGGGGCGCCAGGCTCTGAGAGCTGCGCGGGGATACCATGATAGACAACCTTGACAAGAAGATCATCGAGATCATGAAGAAGGACTCCAGATGTCCTTTCGTCGAGATCGCGAACCAGCTGGGCGTCTCCGAGGGGACGGTCCGCAGCAGGGTGCACCGCATGACCGAGGAAGGGGTAATCCGCGGCTTCACGATCAGGACGAGCTCGAAGAACGTCAAGGCGCTGGTCGAGATAAGGATAGACGTGAACACCGACACGCAGCAGATAGCCAGGGAGCTGGCCGGATACGACGGCGTGACGGCGGTGTTCGAGGTCACCGGCGACCAGGACATCATAGCCATAATAGACGTGGAATCATCCCAGCATCTCAACGACATCATCGAGAGGGTCAGGCGCTACGACAACATCCTGAGCACCCGCACCCGCCTGATTCTCAAGGAGCACTTCGGGGAGGCATGAAATTGTTCGCAGGAACCGGCACAGCTTTGATCACCCCGTTCGGGAAGGACGGGTCCATTGACGAGGAGGCCCTCAGGAGGCTGGTGGACTTCCAGGAGGAGAACGGGGTCAACGTCCTCATACCCTGCGGGTCCACCGGGGAGTCGGCGACGCTGAGCCACAAGGAGCACGTCCATGTCCTGGAGATAGTCATAGACCAGGCCAAGAAGGCCAAGGTCCTGGCCGGGGCGGGGAGCAACAGCACCACCGAGGCGGTGGCCCTCAGCAGGAGCGCGGCCGACCTCGGGGCGGACGGCCTGCTCTCCATATCCCCCTACTGCGTCAAGCCCACCCAGGAAGGGCTGTACATCCATTACAAGACCATCGCGGAGGCCGTGGACTGCCCCCTGATAGTCTACAACATCCCCGGGAGGACGGGGTGCAACGTCAACGTGGACACCCTCATGAGGCTAGCGGAGGTCCCCGGGATCGCCGGGGTGAAGGAGGCCAGCGGGAACATGGCCCAGATCCAGTCCATATTGACCCAGAGGCCCGACGGGTTCGAGGTCCTCAGCGGCGACGACAGCATCACTCGCCCCCTGATGTGCCTGGGGGCGGACGGCGTGATATCGGTGGCGGCAAACTGCTGCCCCGGGCTGGTCTCCGAGATGGTATGCAACGCGAGGGGAGGGAACTTCGACATCGCGACCCACATCCACAACACGCTGCTCCCGCTCTTCACGACGCTGTTCTGCGAGAGCAACCCCATACCCATCAAGTACGTGATGGGGCGCATGGGCTTCGGCGCCGGGATCCCGAGGCTGCCGCTCACGCCGCTGTCCGAGAAGGGGAGGGCAGCCATTGACCCGGTCTTGGAGAGCCTGGGCATCTGACACTAGACACGAGGCATCGTAAATGATCACCGTGATGAAGTTCGGGGGGACCAGCGTGGGCTCCCCAGAGGCATTGAGAAGGGTGGCCGGGATAATCGCCGGCACCGATGGGGAGAAGATCGTCGTGGCGTCGGCCATGTCCGGAGTCACGAACTTCCTCGTCTCCATAGTGGAGAACCCGCTCCTCGACTACAAGTCGACCAGGGAGCAGTTCGTGAACAAGCACGTGTCCGCCGCGACGCAGCTGTTCGAGGACGAGGCGCTGGAAGCCTTCATGAGGGAGTTCGAGAAGAGGATGGCGTCGTTCGACCAGGCGGTCAACGGCGACAGGGACGACCCGTTCTACAAGGACGGGGTGGTCAGCCAGGGCGAGAGGTTCTCCACGCTGCTCCTGGCCCACGTCCTGAAGGGCATGGGCGTGGACGCGAAGGCCATCACGTCCGAGGACGCGGGAATCGTGGCGGAGGGGCATCCCCTCTCCGGGTCCGCGAACCTCCAGCTGAGCGAGAGCGGCATGACCATGAACGTCAAGCCCATGCTCGCGATGGGCGTCGTGCCGGTCATAACAGGATACTACGGGGTGAACGCCGACGGGAAGCCCCTGACCTTCGGTAGAGGAGGGTCCGACTACGCGGCCGCCGTCGTGGCCAACGCGGTGAACGCCGACATGCTCGAGATCTGGACGGACGTCGACGGGTTCATGTCCGCCGACCCCAGGATAATCCCCGGCGCTATCAAGATAGAGGAGATGAACTTCGGAGAGGCGGCGGAGCTCGCGTACTTCGGGGCGAAGGTCCTGCATCCCAGGACGATCGAGCCCGTGAGGCTGAAGCACATCCCGCTCAAGGTGAGGAACTCCTTCAAGCCGGAGGAGCCCGGGACCCTTATACACCACCTCAGGAAGCCCAGGAACGAGCTGCTGAGGAGCGTGGCGGCCAAGACCGACCTCTCCATCATCACGATAAGCTCCGCCGAGATGGCGTACAAGCCCTCCATGGTGGCCCGCATACTCGACCTCATCGCCGAGACGGACACCATAATCTACTCGATATCCACATCGCTCTCGACGGTGGCATTCCTCGTCCACAGCAACGACGTCAAGAGCACCCTCAAGAAGCTGAACTGCCTCGAAGGGTACGAGATCGAAAGGATCGACGTGAAGAACCACGTGGCCCTGATATGCGCCGTGGGCGACAACCTGCTGGGCAAGTGCGGGGTCTCCGCTGATATTTTCACCGCCGTGAAGGAGGCCGACGCCAACGTCGAGATGATCTCCGAGGGGGCGTCCGAGGTGTCCCTCAACTTCGTGGTGCCCATGAGCAAGGTCATCGACGTCGTCAGGATCCTGCATGGGAAGTACATAGGTGAGCGATATGATGCGCGAGTTCGAAAGCAAGGACGGCCAGATGCTCATAGGCGGGAAGTCCGCCGTGGAGATAGCCGACGAGTTCGGCACGCCGGTGTACGTCACCGACGAGAAGAGGCTCAGGGAGAACTACCGCGCGATATACGGCGCGTTCTCCAGGTTCATGGACACCAAGGTGCATTACGCCTGCAAGGCGAACACCAACCTGGCCATCCTGAGGGTGCTGGAACAGGAGGGCTCCGGCATAGACGCCGTGTCCATAGGGGAGGTCAAGACCTGCCTCAAGGCCGGCTTCTCCCCGGACAGGATAATGTACACCGGGGTCAACGTCAGCGACGCCGAGCTCAAGGAGGTCTCGGACCTGGGAGTGATGATCAACATCGACTCGAGGTCGGAGATGGAAAGGCTGGCGGCCATCGCCCCGGGGCACCCCGTCTCGTTCAGGATCACCCCCGGGGTCGGATCCGGCCACGGCGCGAAGGTCATCACCGGCAACAAGGGCGCCAAGTTCGGGATCCCCTTGGACGAGGTCATCGACACGTACGCCAGGGCGAAGGACCTCGGGTTCGACATCAGGGGGATACACGCCCACATCGGCTCTGGAGGGCAGTCCGTGGAGCCGTTCATGGACATGATGGAGGTCCTGGTGGACCTGGTCAACCAGATCTCCGGCCTCGGCATAAGCCTGGACTTCATCGACATGGGCGGGGGC
>JAFZXW010000025.1 GCA_017616575.1 Candidatus Methanomethylophilaceae archaeon | reverse complement strand
GGTCTCCTCCACCGTGTAGCCCATGTCCCTGGCGACCTGGATGACGGAGTTCCTGGTGATGCCCTCGAGGATGGACTCCGCGGTCTGGGGGGTCATTATCCTCCCGTGGCGGTAGATGAAGATGTTCTCCCCGGTGCACTCGGCGACGTGGCCGACGGAGTTGAGCATGACGGCCTCGTTGGCCCCCTGGCTCACGGCCTCCCTCTTGGCGAGAGTCGAGGCGACATAAGCGCCGTTGACCTTGGCGCCGGCAGGGCCGCAAAGGTTGTCCGGCCTCTGCCAGGAGGACGTTATCAGCTTCGCGCCGGCGTCCGCGCCCTTGCCGAGATACGCGCCCATGTGGACGCAGGTGATGGCGAACGACACGGGGACGTTGACCGGGTTGAGCCCGACCTCCTCCCCGCTGAGGAATATGCAGGGCTTCACGTAGTCCACCGCGGCCCCGTTGGCCCTGACCGTGTCCTTGATGGCCTCGAAGACGTCCTTCTCGGCGTACTCCTTCCCGTCGAACTCGAGCTTGAAGCCCATCATCTTGCATCCGTCGACCAGCCTCCTGACGTGGTCCTTGAGCCTGAAGACGGCGGGGCCCCTGGGGGTCTGGTAGACCCTGATCCCCTCGAACACACCGGTGCCGTAGTTCAGAGCGTGAGCCAGAACGTGGACCTTCGCGTCCTCCCAGTCGACGAGCTTTCCGTTGAGCCAAATCTTCTCTGTCCTGTCCATCTGTTCACCTTCGGAATGAATCTTAAAGGGCGTTGAGCGCCTTGACGTACCTCTCCGGCTTGCTGCGCTCGATGAGCTCCTCGACCTGGTCGGAGCCCCCGACCACGCCCACGTTCCCGCTGGACGTCGACAGCAGGGCGTATGCAGACTGTCCCGACTCCGGGACCAGCTCGGTGTCGTACACGTCCTGGAGCTTCTGGAGCCTTCCGATCGCGACCTCCGCGACGGCCTTGTCGACGACGGAGAGCACTATGCGGGACTTGCCGGGGCGCTCGCATTTTCCGACGACGATGGTCTCAACGTTGATCTTGTTGCGGGTGAACTCCCCCATGACCCTCTGCATGACCCCGAACTCGTTCTTGACGATAAGCGAGATGACGTACATGGCCGCACCTGTCATCCGTGTAACCTACGCGCGTACTTATATGTTGAGAAACGGTACCAAATCCTCGTGTAAGCAGAACGAAGGTCGAGGCGGCCATGCATCTGCCGATACAGTGGGGGCATTCACATTGGGTCATTCTAAAACGTTGCTCGAGATGGCGATTCTGACAGTTGCACTTTCCCTTATGACGTTCGCATTATCCGCGGATTCCGATGCCGATCCCCCGACCACAGGGCAATGCGGCGACGATGTGTACTGGACCTTTTATCCGGACCAGAGCAGGCTGGTCATCGAGGGCCTCGGGGACATGTACGAATTCTCCAACAGCGAAGAGAAGTGGGGGGGAAACCTCTACAATCCTGACAGCAGTGTAAGTGTGGAGATCGGCGAAGGCGTGACGAGTGTAGGGGAATTCGCCTTCTATGGTTGCGTAAGCTTGACCAGTGTCGTTTTCCCTGACAGCTTGACCGATATTGATTCCGACGCCTTCAATAAGTGCGTTAATCTCCCTTCTATCTATATTCCCAAAAATGTCAAGGCGATAGGTGCTGAGGCATTCGCCGCCTGTTCGAATCTGGCCTCCATAGGCGTGGCGGATGAAAACCCCTACTTCCAATCGCACGAGGGCGTCCTGTACACCGAAGGGCTGACCGAAGTGATAAAGTGCCCCGCCAGCAAGGAGGGGTCGTACAGCCTGCCGGATGGCGTGAAGGTCATCAAGACCGACTCGTTCAGCGAAAGCAAACTGGAGAGCGTCACGTTGCCGGAATCGTTGGAGACCATAGAGGGACGTGCATTCTGGTTCTGCGATAATATCGTCAGCCTCGAGATTCCCAAGAACGTGGAATCGATCGGATACCAGATGGTGTGCGTCTGTCCCAAATTCCAAGCCTTCACTGTCGATCCGGACAACAGGTACTACGCATCGAAAAACGGAGTGCTGTTCAACAAGGACATGACCCGGCTTCTCATCTACCCTCAGGCCAAACCGGGAGATTCGTATGATGTCCCCGAAGGGGTCCAGCATATAGACGAGCTCGCTCTTTCCGAATGCAATAACCTGACAGAGGTGACGTTGCCGAAAAGCCTGAGGACGTTAGGGGAATCCGCATTCAAAAGATGCCCGAAGCTATCCGAGGTTACCATAAACTTTGGCTTATCGAAGATCAAGGAGTGCACGTTCCAAGACTGCGAGAAACTTTCGAAGGTCGTCATACCTGACAGCGTGACAGAAATCGAGAACTGGTCATTCCTCGGCTGCGAAAACATCACATATATAACCATTCCTTACAGCGTGTCCGTATTGGGACAAAACGCATTCGACGTGAACTTCTACGACGCGAAGGGCAAATTGCTCAGCAATAGCGCCGACGATCTCCGCGGGAATCGCTTCGAGAAGAAGGACGGAAAGCTGGTACCGGTATCGCCGGGGGTGCATACCATATCATTCCAACCAATGGGTGGCGACAATCTTGCCCCGCTGACAACATCGAGCGATGGCAAGCTTTCCGAGCTTCCGAATACAATATAGATCGGCGGCTCGCTGAACGGGTGGTACACCGAACCCGGGGGCGAGACCAGGGTGACTGCAGACTACGTCTTCCTCTTCGACATCGAGTTGTACGCCCGTTGGAACCTGGATCAATACCAGGTCACCCTGGTCGTATCGGATCCTGGGTACGGCTCCCTTGACCCGGACAGATTGCAGAATCAGACCTGCGGAACGCCATATGAACTGGATTCGAACGATCTCATCATCGGGAAGACCATCAGGATTAAGCCTACGCCCTCGAACGCTAGCGGCGGCAACACCTACGAATTCAAAGGATGGTTCATTGGCGACAAGGAGGTGATAAACGGCACCATCGTCAATGCAGTCACCTTCACGGCCAGATTCGTCAAGTACTGCGAGGTGACCCTCGCGGCCTCCGAAAAGGGATACGGAACCTTGGACCCCAATATGGTCGCCGACCGGCTCGAAGGCACCAAATACTCGGTCGACGGGGACACGCTGACGATTGGGGACACCGATGTGAAGGCCACTCCGGCAGAGGCCGGAGACGGGTACGCCTACGAGTTCGCCGGATGGTTCGTAGGAGACGAGGAGGCGACGGCAGGAACTATAGAATCCCCGGTCGCCTTCACAGCCAGGTTCGTCAAATACTGCGCCGTGACGCTCAAGGTCTCCGAGGAGGGATACGGGTCCCTGGATCCTGCGAACATAGGCCAACAGCCCGAGGGCACCCAATACTCGGTCGACGGCGACACTCTCACCATCGGGAACACCGATGTGAAGGCCGCTCCGGCAGAGGCCGGCGACGGGTACGTCTACGGGTTCGCCGGATGGTTCATAGGCGACAACGAGGTGACATCGGGCACCATCACCGATCCGGTCACATTCACAGCCAAGTTCGTCAAAAATCATGCAGTACAGGTCCCCTCCGCTGCCACGGGGCTGACGTACAACGGCAAGACCCAGACAGGGGTCCCCTCCGGCGAGGGATACGCCGTGGCCAACGGCAAGGCCAAGGACGCGGGCTCCTACACCGCAACGTTGACCCTGAATGACGGATACGTGTGGTCCGACGGAGAGACAACGTCCAAGACGATCAAATGGTCCATCTCCAAGGCCGTCCTAATAGCCAGGTACGCCGGCGAGACCGTGACCGAGGGCTTCACTCCCGCCTATGACGTGACGGTGTCAGGGTTCGTCGGCGGCGAGACCCCCAGCACCGCCTCGAAATACGTGGCGCCAGAGGTCTCCTGCCCCGACCTCTCCGTCGGAAGCTACACACTGACCCCGTCGGGAGGATCGGCCAAGAACTACTCCTTCAAATACGCGTCCGGCGTGCTGACGGTGGAGGCCCTTCCAGACGCCGCTGTCGGCGTCGTCTTCGCCGTAAACGGACTGGTATACGAGATCACGTCGCTCGACCCGGCGACGGCGTCCCTGGTCCGGTACGAGGGCTCCCCGGCCGACGTCGTGGTCCCGGAGGCCGTCCCGTTCAAGGAGGGGGCCTTCCAAGTGGCCTCCGTCGGCGAGAAGGCGTTCTACGGCTGCGCCACGCTCAGGTCCCTGGACCTCGGAACCGTAAAGGACGTGGGCTTCAAAGCCTTCGCCGACTGCCCTTCTCTCAGGGACCTGACGATTCCGGATACCTTGAAGCCTGTGGGGGGCTACGCCTTCTACGGGTGCGGGATCGTCTCCCTGGACATCCCCGGTGACGGAGTCGTCCTCGAAAGGAGCGCCTTCAGCGCCTGCGCGAGGATGAAAACCATCACATTCTCCGGCCCAGGCACGGTCATCGGCCCCTACGCCTTCTACAGGGACAGCGGCTTGACCTCGGTGGACCTTTCCAACGTGGCCTCCGTCGGCACCAAGGCCTTCCCGTACTGCGACGGAATCACCTCCCTGACCAT
>JAFZXW010000024.1 GCA_017616575.1 Candidatus Methanomethylophilaceae archaeon | reverse complement strand
TATGATAACGCCGAGGGGATACCGCGAGAAAGGACGCATGGACGGCATACTATGAGCAAAGGGAAGCTTTACGGAATAGGGGTCGGGCCTGGGGACCCGGAGCTCCTCACCCTCAAGGCGAAGAGGGTCATCGAGTCGTCCCCCATATTAGCCAAGCCGGTCAAGAAGTCCGGCGAGGAGAGCGTCGCGTTCACGATAATCCGTCCTGTGGTCGACCTGTCCAAGGTGGAGGTCGTGGACCTCCTCTTCGGGATGACCGGGGACGACGCCGACTACTGGGAGTTCGGGAGGAAGGCGGGGGAGCAGGTCATCGGGTACCTGTCCCGCGGGATGGACGTGGCCCTGATAACGCTGGGCGACGTGTCCATCTACAGCACGTTCATGTACATGGAGCAGTACGTCAGGTCGCAGGGGTACGACACCGAGATAATCCCCGGGATCCCGGCGTTCTGCGGAGGGGCGGCCAAGGCCCGCGTGCCGCTCACCCTCGGGGACCAGTGCCTGGCGGTGGTGCCGTCGGCAAAGGACAACCCCATGCTGGAGGAGGCCCTCGAGAAGTTCGACAACGTCGTCGTCATGAAGGCGGGGAAGAGCGTGGGGAAGGTCCTGGACATGCTCAAGGAGAAGGGGTACGGCCCAGAATGCGTCACCGCGGTAAGCAACGTCGGGATGCCCGACGAATACGTCGGCATGGCCGACCCGGACCGCCCGTACGGCTATTTCACCACGCTGATAGTCAAGAAGAGCTTCAAGAAGGTCTGCCGATGGCGTCGATGTCGCCCATCTACGTCTCCCCCGGGGGACGTCTGGTGACCGTCTTCGGCGGAGGCAACGTCGCCCTGCGCAAGATCAGGCACTTCGAAGGGTTCCGCATACGCGTGGTCTCTTTGAAGGCCCTGCCGGAGGTCGAGGAGGCCGCAGACGAGATCATTTTGTGCGAGATATGCCCCGAGACCGTCAAAGAATACGTGAAAGGCTCGTTCCTGGCCGTCGCCGCCACCGACAGCAAGCAGATCAACGCCATGGTGCGCGACGCGGCCATGGAGGCGGGAGTGCTGGTGAACTCCGCCCACGGGGGCGGCGACGTCCTAATCCCTTCAGTGATCAAAAGGCGCAACTATTCCGTGTGCGTCTCCTCGGAAGGGAGGGTCCCGGCGTTCCCGCCGTATGTGGTGGAGGTCTTGGAGCCGTTCCTGGACGAGTCGTTCGATTCGATGATGGACGTGATGGTCCACGTCAGGCCGATAGTCATGGAATGCATTCCCGAGCAGAAGGACCGCGCGGAGGCGCTCAGGCGCATACTGCATGACGAAGGAGTCTGGGAGAGGCTCAGGTCCGGGGACGTCGATTCCGCCAAGTCTTTGGCCGAAGGGATGGTGAGGGCGTGATTGTCAGCTACCATGTCACCCATGTCTCCGCGGGAGGGGTCGCCGGGCTCAACGAGGTCATATCGGCGCTGGAGAGGAACGCCGACGGCAGGATATCGTCCTGCGGGAAGGTCGAGGAGTATCTGATAGTAAGGACCTGCAACCGCTTCGAGGCGTACACGGCCACCGACGACGGGGACTCCGTGAAGGCCATGTTCGAAGGCCTCTCGCAAGAGTTCATGCCCGGAGACGACGGCAAGTCCTCGTTCGTCCTGGACGATTATTCGAGCATCAAGCACCTGTTCAGGGTGATCTGCGGCCTGGAGTCGCTGATAGTCGGCGAGGACCAGATCCAGCACCAGATCAGGGACGCGTACATCAAGGCCCGTGCGGACGGCCATATCGGCAAGAGGCTGTCGTTCCTGTTCGACCACGCTTTGGCGGTCGGGAAGAGGGTGAGGTCCGAGACCTCCTTGAACAAAGGCGCCGTGTCGGTCGGTTCCGCGGCCGTGGAGCTGGCCGAGTCCAGGCTCGGGTCGTTGGAGGGGAGGACGGTCGCCATCTTCGGCGCGGGGGATATGGCCACGGTCATAGCCAAGAACCTGATAGGAAAAGGTCCCGAGACCGTGTTCGTTTCTAACCGTACCTTCCAGAACGCGGCCCTCCTGGCCGAGCAGCTCGACGGGACCGCCGTGACCTGGGACCGCATGGACGAGACCCTGGAGAGGAGCGACCTGGTCCTGGTCGCCACGTCCGCGCCCCATCCCGTCGTGCATGTCGACAACGCCGTGCGCGCCATGGAGTTCCGGAAGGACAGGCCGCTGCTCATGATAGACGTCTCCGTCCCCAGGAACATCGAGCCGGAGGTAGGGAACGTCCCCAACGTGTCCGTGGAGACCATGGACTCCCTGCAGAACATAGCGATGGAGAACGTCGCCCGCAGGACCGCCGAGATAAAGGACGCGGAGCACATAATCAGGGAGGAGCTGGCCAAGATCGAGAAGGAGAGGTCCGAGTCCGAGGCCAACGAGATCATCCGCGAGCTCAGCCTGAAGTTCTCGGCCATAAAGGAGCGCGAGCTGTCCATGGCCAAGACCCGCGTGAGGACGTCCGACCCGGAGTCCGTCCTCGAGGACCTGTCCAGGTCCCTCGTAAACAATTTGACTTCAGAATTGTACATCAACATGAGAAAGGCCTCGAGGGCGGGCGACTGGGAGTCATGTGCCGCCGTCAGGAGGCTGTTCGGACTGGAGGATGACTGAATGTATTACCCGCAAGTACGCATGAGAAGGCTCAGGTCGAGCCAGAAGATTAGAGACATGGTCGCGGAGACCAGGCTGGACCCCTCGGAGCTGGTCCTGCCCCTGTTCTTCGACGCGAACATAGACTCCCCGCGCATGACGGAATCGATGCCAGGGGTCGTCACGTACCCGCTTTCGGGATACGCGGAGATCGCAAAGGAGCTGGAGGAGGCGGGTGTCGGCGCCGTGCTGGTGTTCGGGATCCCCTCCGCCAAGGACCCGGTCGGCTCAGATGCCTATTCCGACACGGGCGTCGTCCAGGAGGCGATCCGGGGGCTGAAGGCCGTCTCGGACCTGCTGGTCATCGCCGACCTCTGCATGTGCGAGTACACCGATCACGGCCATTGCGGCGTGCTCGACGGCCATGGGAGCGTCGTCAACGACGACACAATAGACCTGTACGGGAAGATCGCCGTATCCCAGGCGAGGGCAGGGGCGGACATGGTCGCCCCCAGCGGCATGATGGACGGCCAGATCGCCGCCATACGCTTCGCCTTGGACGCCGAGGGCTTCCAGGACGTCCCCATCATGGCGTACAGCGCCAAGTTCTACAGCGCTTACTACGGGCCTTTCAGGGACGTCGCCTGCTCCGCGCCCGGGAAGGGGAACCGCGCCGGGTACCAGATGCCGTGCGGGAACAGGCGCGAGGCGATGAGGGAGATAGACATGGACGTGGTCGAGGGTTGCGACATCATAATGGTGAAGCCTGCCGGCCCCTATCTCGACATCATCCGCGAGGCCGCCGACGCGTTCAACCTGCCGATCGCGGCCTACCAGGTCTCCGGCGAGTACGCCATGATGAAGGCAGCGGCCGCGAACGGCTGGATCGACGAGGACAGGGTCATGATGGAGTCCCTCCTGGCCATAAAGAGGGCCGGTGCGGACATCATAATCACGTACTATGCGAAAGAGGCCGCCAGGAAGCTGAGGGAGAGGAGATGACCAGGTCCGAGGAGCTCTACTCCCGTTCTAGGACTCTGACGCCGGGAGGGGTGTCGAGCCCGGTGCGCGCCTTCGCCCCGAACCCTCTGTTCATAAGCCGCGGGAAAGGGTCCCACGTCATCGACGTCGACGGTCAC
>JAFZXW010000023.1 GCA_017616575.1 Candidatus Methanomethylophilaceae archaeon | reverse complement strand
GGCCTCCAATAGGATTCTATCACTAGGACAGTGCTCCAGATAAGTCTGACCCTAACTATAGCGTACCTGTAATCGTAGTCGGTGCCTCCCCTTAACGCCCCTGATACGTGCGGTGATGACCGCCCTGATCAGTGCATATCCAACGCTGACGTCCTCTCACCCCACCAGGCCACCGACGCAGTCGCCACCTCGACCTTGGGCGGAAGCATCCCGACGCCAGTCTGCGTCACAACCCAGACGTACAGACCATATAGAGCGTCCAACTCCCAGTAACCAGGTCACTGGCCATCTGGACAGCTGCAGCGATCTCCGACACAGTAATGAAAACTGCTGGAAACCCTGGAAGACCAGGCTATCCCTCCGCTTCGTCCGAGCCTCCCGCCGCATCGTAGTTATACATGGAGTTTTTCCGCCGCGTCATGGCCGGGAAGGCGTCCTCGATGGCGTCGGTCGCGTCGTGCGCCGTCATCTGGGGTATGATAGGCATATGCACGGACAGGCTGGCCGGCGCAGGCATGGGCTCTATCCAGATAAACGCGGTGAGGGCCCTCGTCTGCCTTCTGGCGATATGTGCCGCGGCGACGCTGTTCGACAGGGGCGCCTTCAGGATCGACAAGCGGGGGCTCCTCCTCGTGGTGCCGGCCGCCCTCACGAAAGTGTTCATGGACGTCCTCTACATCCAGGCGCAGACCATGGTGGGGTTCTCCGCCGCGGGCGTCCTGCTGAGCACCAACTGCTACTTCGCCCTCGCCATCTCCTATCTCTTCTTCAGGGACCGCATCCCCGCCCGCAGGATCGCCGCGGCGGCCATCGGGTCCGCAGGATGCGCCCTGGCCGTCGGAATAATGACCGGCGTCGGGGAGGTCAGCATGATCGGGATAACTATCGGCCTCGGCGCGGGCCTCGGGGAGGCCATGCACGCCGCCACGTTCAAGCTGGTACTTGATAAAGGGTACAGCGAGACCACCGCGCTCATCTACGTGTTCCTCCTGAGCACCGCGATCCTCATCCCCTTCTCGGACCCGGTCGGGACCGCGAGGCTGGTCTTCTCGGACGTCTCGGTCCTGGCGGCATCGATAGCCATAGGCCTGGTGTTCACCGCCCTGCCCTACTACCTCTACTCGAGAGGGCTGAAGGGCCTGGACATCGGCACGGTGTCCGTGGTGATGTTCCTGGAGACGGCGACGGCCGCCACGATAGGCCCGGTGCTGTTCGGAGAGACCGCGACGGCGTTCTCGGCGATAGGCGTTGGACTGATCTTCCTGTCGGTCGTCATCCTTAACACCGGCTCCGGGGCTCGGAAAACGGATAAGCGACGGATGCTTCGGCGGTCCGATGTGGAAGATCGGCGACATACCAGTTGACGGCCGCGCGGTGCTGGGCCCGATGTCCGGGTTCACCTTCCCGAGCTACCGGGACTTCATGAAGCCGTTCGGCGTCGCCGTGTCGTTCACCGAGATGACGTCCTGCATGGGGGTGATCCATGACAGCGAGCGCACCGCGTCCATGTACCTCGAGTTCGGGCGCAACCGCCCCACAGGCCTTCAGCTCTTCGGCGGGGACCCGGAAAGCCTCGCCGAGGCCTCCGCCAAGGCCCTGAAGACCAACCCTGCGATCGACTTCATCGACATCAACATGGGGTGCCCAGTGCCCAAGGTGCTCCGCAGCCGCTCCGGGTCCGCCCTCATGGACGACCCGGCCAGGTGCGGGCAGATCGTCAAGGCCGTCAAGAGGAGGGCTGAGGTCCCCGTCACCGTCAAGACACGCCTGGGGAGGAGCATGGAGTCCCTGAACTTCCGCGAGGTCCTGGACGAGGTCGTGTCTGCAGGCGCGGACGCGGTCACGCTCCACGCCAGGACGGCCAAGGAGGGGTATTCGGGGGAGCCGCATTTCGACATGGCGGAATCCCTCCAATCCGAGCTCCCCGTGCCACTGATCATATCGGGGAACGTCTTCTCCCTGGACGACGCCGTGTCGGCCGTCAGAATCACGGGGGCCAAGGGCGTCATGGTGGCCCGCGGCGGGATCGGCAACCCCTTCCTGGTCACCCAGATCGACAGGTGGTTCCGCGACGGCAGGAGGATCCCCTCCCCCACGATATCGGACCAGATAAGATGGTGCAAGGAGCTCTCCGACGCTGTCATCGCAGAGAAGGGAGAGGCCGTCGGGGTCAGGAAGCTCCGCAGCATAGCCCCGAAGTTCGTGTCCGGATGCAGGATGTGCAACGCGTACCGCCGCGTCCTGGCCACCGAGCCCGAGACGAGGGAGGACCTCTTCAGGATCCTGGACAGGATAGAGGAGAGGATGGGCTCCGAGAGGGCCCACGCAACGTGCACGCACGAGGAATATTGAAGAACCCAGAAAGGGAAGGGGTTTCAGGCAGGGGGTCCCCGAGGGAAAAGAGGAGCCGCCCGGAGGAGGCCCCCGCCGTCGATCATCAGCTTTCCATCCCGAGCCTGATGGCCTTCCTGTTGCTGTCTATGAGGGCGGCCTTCTTTGGCGGTATGCTCTTCTGGAGGCCCTTGTCCAGGTTCTCCTCGGAGCAGAACCCGGTCTCCTTGAACATCCTGCCGAGTATGACCATGTTGGCGGCGCCCTTGAGGCCGTTGGCCTCCGCGATTCCCGAGGCGTCGAGGTAAATCGCCTTGACGTCGGTGCGGGAGACCTTCTTGGAGATTATGGAGCTGTCCACGATGATCAGCCCTCCGGGGACCACGTCGTCCTCGAACCTCTCCAGCGAGGGGAGGTTCATGGCCACGAGCACGTCGGGCGTGACCACCAAGGGGGACCCTATGGCGCGGTCCGACAGGCACACGCTGCAGTTGGCGGTCCCTCCGCGCATCTCCGGCCCGTAGGACGGGAGCCAGGACACCTCGGAGCCCTCCATCATCCCCGCGTAGGCGATCACCTTGCCGGTGAACAGTATCCCCTGCCCGCCGAACCCGGCCAGCAGTATGTTGAGGTCGCTCACTGCCCTCCCTCCCCGACGTCCTTGTAGACCCCGAGCGGGTAGTACGGTAGCATGTTGTCCCTCAGCCACTGGAGGGCGTCCTTGGGCGACATGCCCCAATTGGTGGGGCAGGTGGACACGACCTCGACGATGCAGTACCCCTTCCCGGCCATCTGGTACTCGAACGCCTTCTTGAGGGCCCTCTTGGCCTCCTTGACGTTCTTGACGCAGTCGACCGTGACGCGCTGGGCGAGCGCGACCCCGTCCAAGGAGGAGAGGAGCTCGCACACCCTGATGGGGTTCCCGGCGGTCTTCACGTCCCTCCCGTAAGGCGTGGTCTGGGTGACCTGCCCGGGGAGCGTCGTGGGGGCCATCTGGCCTCCGGTCATGCCGTAGATGGCGTTGTTGATGAACACCGCGACGATGTTCTCGCCCCTGGCGGCGGCGTGGACGGTCTCGCCCATGCCTATGGCCGCCAGGTCTCCGTCGCCCAGGTAGGTGAACACCACGTCGTCGGGCCTCGCCCTCTTGACGCCGGTGGCCACCGCGGGGGCGCGCCCGTGGGGGGCCTGGACCATGTCGCATCCGAAGTAGTTGTACGTGAACACGGAGCATCCGACCGAGGCGACCCCGACGGTCTTTCCCTCGATCCCGAGCTCGTCGATGACCTCCGCCACCAGCCTGTGCACGATCCCGTGGGTGCATCCCGGGCAGTAGTGCAGCGGGACGTCCAGCAGCGCGTGGGGCCTCTCTCCCTTCACGGTCATCGCTGGCCACCCCCGTTGATCCTGACGATGGCGTCATAGACCTCTTTGGGGGTTGGGATCACCCCTCCGGTGCGGCCGTAGAACTCCACCGGCCTGCTGCACTTTATGGCGAGCCTGACGTCGTCCACCATCTGTCCCATGGACATCTCGACGGAGAGGAACGTCTTGGCGTGGCCGGCGTGCTTCGCGAGGAACTTCTCCGGGAAGGGCCAGAGCGTTATGGGCCTGACGAGCCCGGCCTTGATGCCCGACTTCCTGGCCATGTCCACGGCGGAGCGGGACACCCTCGACGAGGCCCCGAAGGCCACGACTATTATGTCGGCGTCGTCCGCGAGGTACTCCTCGGCCCTCTGCTCGTTCTCGACGATCACGGCGTACTTCTCGTACCTGGCCTTGACGAGGCTCTCGAGCTCCTGCGGGTTGATGTAAAGGGAGTTGATGACGTTGTGAGCCCTCTTACCGTCGTGCCCGCGGGCCGCCCACTCCTTGTCATCCCTCATATCCCTGGGCTCTGGGAGCGTCACCGGCTCCATCATCTGCCCCAGCATCCCGTCGGAGAGGATCATGGCCGGCATCCTGTACTTGTCGCCTAGCTCGAAGGCCCCGGCGACCAGGTCTACCATCTCCTGGACGGTGGATGGTGCGAACACGAGCATGTGGAAGTCGCCGTGCCCGGAGGCCTTGGTGGCCTGGCAGTAATCGGCCTGCGAAGGCTGGATCCCCCCCAGCCCCGGCCCTCCGCGCTGGACGTTGACGATGAGGCAGGGGACATCGGACCCGGCGATGTAGGAAATACCCTCGGCCATGAGGCTGATCCCCGGGGAGGATGTGGATGTCATCACCCTGACGCCTGCGGCGCCGGCACCGAGGACCATGTTGATGGACGCGACCTCGGACTCGCCCTGGAGGTAGATCCCGCCGATCTTCGGCATCCTCTTGGACATGTACGCCGCGACCTCGGTCTGAGGCGTTATGGGGTAGCCGAAGAAGTGCCTGCACCCCGCAGCGATAGCCGCCTCGGCAATGGCCTCGTTGCCCTTCATCAGGACCCTCTCGGCCATGCTCATACCTCCACCCTTATGGCCACGTCCGGGCACATGACGGTGCAGGAGCCGCATCCGGTGCACGAGGGCTGGTCCTTGACGTGCGCGGGATGGTACCCCTTGCTGTTGGTGATCTTCCTGTCGAGCTCCAATATGTGCTTGGGGCACGCGATCACGCACATCTCGCACCCCTTGCACCTGTCGTTGTCAACCGTTACTCTGGGCATCTGACTACCTGCTTATTCCCAAGGCGCCCTCACGTAGACGTCTACCGGGTAGATGTTCCGTACATTATTAAATAGGTTGAGTGCGCGAGGGACGGCCGTCAGCCTGATCGGCAAGCCTGTGGCATCCGAGACCGCGTCGGCGAACGGGAGGGATCCGAGTATGGTGGACTCCTCCGTGCGCTGCTTGAGGTGGGAGTTGTTGGCTATGGCCGTAGCCTTGAGACGGGACGCCCCCTCTATCTCGCGAAGGATCTGGACCGCCTCCTCTGGACGGGTGGTGAGTGACCTGTACCTGTTGACCACGTACAGCACGTCCGGGTCCGCGGCGGATATCCTCGAGGCGTAGGTCCCGATCACGGTCGCCCCGGCATCGTCCCCGCCGGCGTCGATTATGACCCGTTCGCCCTCGTCTATGGCCCCGGCCACCTCTCCAGGCATCGACGGGGTGTCCAGGTTGGTGTTGGCGAAGTTCGGCCCCACCACCCTGACGCCCTTCTCGGACAGCCAGCGGGAGTAGTCCGCGGACCTGAAGTAAGGATTGACGACGTCCATGTCCACCAGCACCGGGGACTCCCCCTGGCGGGCGCTGTCGATGGCGAGGTTGATGGAGAGGTTGGTCTTGCCGACTCCGTAATGGCCGCAGACAACCGTCACCCTCCTTTCCAGCGGGAACATGGATGCCCCATGGGCAAACACTATTTTACCCCTCGCGCCGGCCACGTTGATGGCAAAGGAAATAAAACATAATTGGATGTGTTGGACCGTACATCCTATTAAATATCGAGTAATGGATTAAAGCACGACTCGAGACCCCTCATTGGGGTTTAAAACGGGTGTCAAAATGAGCAGCAAAAACATCGGAATCATAATCGCAGTGATAGCCGCAATCGCCATCATCGCGGCCGCGGTCTTCCTTCTGTCTGGAAACGACGACAACAAGGACAAAACCGAATACACTGTGACTCTGAACCTCGACGGCGGAGAATCCGCCAGCGTGTCTTCCAGCTCCGGGTGGACTTACGACCAGCAAGCCAAGACCAGGTCTAAGAAGTTCGGATACGGAGCAGAACTCCCTATCATCGTGAACCCCACGAAGGCCGACGACGGAAATTGCAGATACGCCTTCTCCGGATGGAACCCTGAGTTGCCGTCTGTCGTGACTGAATCCAAGACTTACGTCGCCACATACACGACGAGCTATACCGCAAAGATTCTCGTCGAGGACCAGGACGGCGTCTACTTCTGGACCGAGGGGTCCGGCGAGACCATCGCCGACTGCATCGCCAGCCCCAGCGCAGGGGTCTCCTTCACCACGACCGACAACACTTGGGGGAAGTTCGTCGATGAGATCAACGGGCTCGCCAGCACCGAGGACTTCAGCGGGTACTGGAGCCTCTACACCTACAAGGACGGCGCCTGGACCCTCTCCGACCTCGGCGTGTCCTCCATGAAGACCAGCGAGAACCCCGTCGTCGGGTTCTTCTACGTCATCGCAGAGACCGAGGAACCCTATGGCATCATCGCCGGAGGGCCTGACAAGGTCACCGTGCCCCCCGTCTCCTCCGCCAAGGTCTGGGACGGCAAGACCGACGGCACCGTGTTCTGCATCCAGGGCGCGTCCGGCCTGTACCTCTACATCAGCGACGCCACCGGCGAGAACATGTCCGAGAGGTTCAAGGCCGCCACCGCCGCCTACAACGTCCCCTTCGAGGAGAGCAAGCGCGGAGGCATCAGCACCCTCTTCGGCATCGGCACCACGAAGAAGACCGACTCCGAAGGCAACGTCGTCATCGACCCTGACACCGGGGCCGAGGTCT
>JAFZXW010000022.1 GCA_017616575.1 Candidatus Methanomethylophilaceae archaeon | reverse complement strand
TCATCGCGAAGGCCGTCCCGAGCTATGGATCTAAGGATTTGGCGGCCATCGCCGGGAAGCACAGCGACGAGATCGAGGCGATTCTGGGATACAGGGTGCACGACGACGCCGTGATATCCGAGAACATCGCCTTGCTGAGAATTTGAAGAGGGGGAGGAGGGCCTCCCCCGGGTTTTTCATTCCTTTATCTTGCCGTACTTGTCGTTGCCCCTCTTCTCTATCAGGAAGAAGAAGACGAAGATCGCGGCGAACCCTATTATCAAGGGCACGAACGCCAGGTTCAGGTTGTCGCCGTGCCTCTCGATGTAAGCCATGGCCACTCCCAGGAGGACGGCCGCGATCCCTGCGGCGGCTATCGCCTTGCTGATGTTCTCCATATTATCACTTCCACTCCGTTACCCCTGACGGGTCCGACAGCACGTCCTTATGGAAAACGGGCTCTTCCACGCCTTCCTTTTTCTGCCGGCGGTAGTCGGCGTACGTTTCGAACACCTGCCTGCTCAGCAATGCCACGATAGCCATGTTGACCGCGGCCATCGCCGCCATGAAGGTGTCGCTGATGTCGTCCACGATGGTGACGTCCGCGATTATGGCCGCTACGAGGGCCGCCACTATGACCACTATGCGCACGATGTTGACGGCGAGCTTGCTGTCCTTGACGAACCTTGCGTTGGACTCGCTCATCGTGTAGTATCCGATCATGCTGGTGAACGCGAACACGAACATGAAGACCGCGATGATCATGTTCGCGGCGCTTCCCAGCGGAGTGCTGCTGATGACGTCCTGGACCAGGACGGAGCCCTTGTCGCCGAAGGCCATGATGGAGTCGAAGCTGCCGTAGGACAGGATGACGAGGGCGGTGACGGTACAGACCAGGAGGGTGTCCACGAGGACTCCGAAGGACTGGATCTTCCCCTGCCTCACGGGGTGCTTGATGTCGGAGGTGGCGGCCACGTTCGCGATGGAACCGAGTCCCGCCTCGTTGGAGAACACACCCCTCTTCAGACCTGTGATGATGATCGTACCGATCCCTCCTCCGAGAAGGCTGGGAAGGCTGAAAGCGTTCTCGAAGATCATGGCGACGGCCCTGCCGAGGTTGCCGGCGTTGAAAGCCATGGCGATGACCGCGAACACTATCCAAAGGGCGGCCATCAGCGGGACTATGGTGGCCGAGAACTTCGCGATGACCTTGAACCCTCCGAACACGAGGAAGGCGGCGATGGCCGCGATGGCCACTGCGAAGACTATGTTGTTGTTCTCGAACACGAAGGCCCCGCACAGGGCGTTGGACGCGTTGCAAGACTGCACCATGACGAACCCGACGCCGAAGGTGAGGACAAGAAGCAAGGCCACGAAGATTCCCAGCTTCCTGCTGCCGAGGCCCTTGGTGGCGTAGTAAGCGGGGCCGCCGTGGTACCCCTCGTCCGTCTTCTGCTCCTTGTATATCTGGGCCAGCACGGATTCCATGAAGCTGCTGGCGGACCCTATGATGGCGAAGACCCACATCCAGAACACCGCTCCCGGGCCTCCGGCGACGATGGCGGTCGCCACTCCGGCTATGTTTCCGACGCCTATACGGGCGCCCATGCTTATGCAGAACGCTTCGAAGGCGGAGAGCTTCTTCTTCCCCTTGCCTTCGCTCACTCCGGACAGGGCGAGCCTGGCGTTGTCGCCGAGGTGGGTGATCTGGACGCCTTTCAGCTTCAAGGTGAAGACGATGCCCAGCCCTATCAGGAAGACGAACGATATGCGCCAGAAATAGGTGTTCCAGACGCCTACCATCCCGTCTATGATTGTCAGTAAATCGCTCATTGTATCTCTCCATGCCAGGCATGAGTGATTGCTTCATGCCGGAACCGGATGGATACGCGACATTTCTCCGCAATCCGATGACGTGCGGAAAGGTATCATTTTATTAATACGATTGGTAGAACGGCGCACGGACGCCTTGGCCGTACCGCTCAAAATGCGTAAGACGGGAATTCCCAGCCTTTAGAAGAGATGAGTGGACCCGGCCGGATTTGAACCGGCGACCTCCGCCATGTCAAGGCGACGTCATAACCATCTAGACCACGAGTCCGTTGATTTCGTGGATAGAGTTTTATTATATAAAAGTTGCTTGTTTGGCCTTTGCGCGCCTCCGACATTTATTAACCGTCCTTTCAGGTACCGTCAGCCGATGATCACTCTCGGGATAGAGGGGACTGCCCACACCCTGGGCGTCGGGATCGTTGATTCCGATTGCAAGGTGTATGCCAACGAGGTCGACATGTTCAGGCCGAAGGAGGGGGGCCTTCATCCGAGGGAGGCCGCCAACCATCACGCCGACGTCGTCGCCCGCGTCATCGGGGAGGCGCTGGACAAGGCCGGGATGTCCTTGGGCGACGTGGGGCTCGTGTCGTTCTCGATGGGTCCGGGCCTGGGCCCCTGCCTCCGCGTCGCCGCGACCGCCGCTAGGGCGCTGTCCAGCTACCTGAAGATCCCGATAGTCGGAGTCAACCATTGCATCGCGCACATCGAGATCGGCCGCGCCCTGACCGGATGCACCGACCCTGCCCTCCTGTACGCCTCCGGCGGCAACACCCAGGTGATAGCTTACTCCGAGGGCCGCTACAGGATATTCGGCGAGACCCAGGACATCGGCATCGGGAACATGCTGGACAAGCTCGGCAGGGAGCTCGGCATGGGGTTCTACGCCGGTCCGGTGTTCGAAAAGCTGGCCAAGGAGGGCTCCAGATACTACGAGCTCCCCTATTCCGTGAAGGGGATGGACGTCGCGTTCTCCGGGTTGATGACGGCTGCTCTGGCTCTTCACAGGGACGGCGTCCCGCTGGAGGACATCGCCTTGTCGGTCCAGGAGACCGCTTTCGCCATGCTCACCGAGGTCACTGAAAGGGCGATGGCCCACACGGGCAAAGATGAGGTCCTCCTCGGAGGGGGCGTGGCCCAGAACCTCCGCCTGAGGGAGATGGCCGCGGAGATGGCCGCGGAGAGGGGCGCGGAGATGTTCGTGCCCGACCGCAGGTTCTGCATGGACAACGGCGCCATGATAGCCTGGCTGGGAAGCGAGATGTACGGATCCGGCGTCAGGATGGAAATCGCGGACACGGAGGTCAGGCAGAGGTTCAGGACCGACGAGGTCGACGTCACGTGGAGGAGCCGAGCTGCTCCCCTATCTTCTTGTCGAGGTTCTTCAGGAACTGCTCCACCTTGTCGGACGGGACCGATCCGCCGGATGCTATCTTGTGCCCTCCGCCGGTCCCTCCGACCGACGCGCAGGACTCCCTCATGGCCACGGACAGGTCCACGCCTTTGTCCAATTGGCGCCACATCCCCCTGGACGATATGTTGACGGGGTCGTTGGACATGTTGAGGCCTATGGTGGGCTTGTCGGGGTTCCCTATGGACTGCATCGCGATTCCGCAGAGCATCCCGGTGAAGCCCGAGTCGCTGGTGTCGAACCATTGGATGTGGTCCATCTGGTTCAGTCCTTTGCGGTCCAGCTCCACCATGCTCTCCACTACCATCGCCGCCGACTCCCTGTTCGTCCTGATGCCCGCTTCCAGGCTTCTTGCGTCGCCCATGCCGGCCGCCACGCCCGTCCCGCCGATCCCGGCGCGGCCGCAGCTGTTCAGGATGGAGGACAGGACCTCGGCGTCCATGTTCAGCCCCTTGAGGAAGTACCTGTTGCGGGCGACCTCGTGCATCGACGACAGCTGCATGCCCTGGGACGCCAGCTTCACGGCCAGCAGCGAGGACAGCTTCCTCTTCTCCTCCGGGGTGAGCCCCATGTAGGTCTTCCCGTTGGAGATCCCGGCGTCGCCCATGAGCTTGGCCACGCCGTCCTTGTCGCCGCTGACCCCTCTGACGTAAGGGTCGGTCATCAGGTACAGCTCGGTCATGAGGTCCCCCGAAGGAATCAGCGAGCCGGGAAGCTCCTCGATGAACCCGCGTCTGACGCCCTCTGAAAGGAGGAAGGCGTTGAGCCCGGTGAGGCCGTTGATGTGCTGCCTGTCCCCGGCGATCCCCGCGAAGGCGACCTGGACGAGGTCCCAGTTCTTCTCGTCGACCGCGACAGAGAACAGCAGGGACATGGTCGCCCCGCATCCCGAGGTCATCCCGTCTATCCCGTAGAGGTGCGGGTTCGCGTACACGATGCGCTTGGCCTCGGATATGATCGTGTGATGGTCCAGGACGACGATGTCGAACGGCATCTCGTCGAGCTTGTCTATGTACGAGGCGCCGAGGTCGGTGATTATCACGCATCCGGCCTTGCAGTCGCGGATGATGTCGACACCGCGGTCGTTCAAAGTGGTGAACAGGGTGACGCGGAGCTCCTTACCCATGCGGAGGAGCGTCTTGGCGACGATGGCCGCCGAGGATACGCCGTCCGCGTCATAATGGGAGTATACTTGGATGAAATCGTGGCCGCGGACGATGTCGGCGGCCTTAGATAAGGTGGTAAGTAGTTTGGCAGGGACTTGATCGTCCATTTGACTCACTTAAGCATGAGCTCTGCGTTGCTGAGAGAGTATTTCCACTCTGCGGGAAGGACTCCGTTCCTCTTGTAGTAGCGCTCGAGCCTCCTGATCTTGGCTTCGATCATGTTGAGGCCCCTCTTGTTGGAGATGTCTCCCCTGTTGTCCTTGAGGTGGACGTTGAGGGTGATGGCGCGCCTCATGAGGTTGGAAAGGTCCTCGGGAAGAGAGGGCTTGACCCCTTTCTCGTCCATGATCTGGGTGACGGTCTTGCCGGTGGCGAGCTTGACGTTGGGGACGCCGTACTGGTCCCTGAGAACGAGCCCGATCCTGGCGGAGACGTACCCGTCTTTCGCGAGTTTCGCGACGAGGTCCTCGATTTCGGTGGCGTTGAGGGGGACCCACGAAGGATTCTCGGAAATCATGGGGCGTTTGGAACAGGATTTTCCCTTTCTTCTGGTGTGCATTCTTGCCATAGTCTGATCCTCCGAATCATGTCTATGCGGCGAGGCTAAAGCGGCCTATGGGCAATCCGTATTTAAAACTTCTATGGGCCGGAGCCTTCATTCGGCGCAAGGCTCCGATGCATCCGAAACCGCTATATCCCATATCCATCATCCAACCCGCGTCTTTTCATAGCTAACGCGGAGGTATCGAGATGATTTACGACATCGGCATCGACCTGGGGACCACTTATTCCTGCCTTTCGATCATCAACGCGACCGGGGCGCCGATCGTGGTCAAGAACAACATGGAGCACGACACGACCCCGTCCGTCATATCCTACGACAACGGCGAGTTCTGCGTCGGGGAGACCGCGAAGGACCAGGCCCCGTTCGCCGAGGCCGTCGTGGAGGCCGTCAAGAGGAACATGAGCGAGGCGGACACGTGGCGCGTCACCATCGGCGGCGTGGAGTACGGGCCTATCGAGCTCTCAGCCAGGATCATCCGCAAGCTCGTCGACGACTTCATCGAGAAATACCCCGACGCGGAGCTCAAGAGCGCCACCATCACCTGCCCTGCCTACTTCGGCCCCAAGGAGAGGGAGGCCACCCGCCAGGCCGGAATAATCGCCGGGTTCGAGGAGGTCAACATCATAGAGGAGCCCACCGCGGCGGCCATATCCTACGGCCTCAAGAACTCCGGGGTCAAGAACATCCTGGTCTACGACCTGGGCGGAGGGACCTTCGACGTCACCATAATGAAGGTGGACGGCAACAGGTTCAAGGTCATCTCCACCGACGGGGACTGCAACCTCGGAGGGAAGGACTGGGACGCCGCGCTCATCGGCATCATCAAGGAGAAGGTGTGCGAGAACGGCGGCATCACCATGGAGGGGCTGGAGGCCGACGAGGAGGCCATCACCAGCATAACCACCGAGGCCGAGGGGAAGAAAATATCCCTGAGCTCCCTCAAGGAGGTTAAGGGCGGGGTGCGTTTCGGCACTTCGACCATCAAGTACTCAGTCACCCGCGAGGAGTTCGAGGCGGAGACCGCCGGGGAGCTCCAGGCCACGATAATGAAGGTCAACAGCGCCCTGGACAGCGCCAAGCTCACGATGGATGACATCGACGACCTGGTCCTGGTCGGTGGGTCCTCCCGCATGCCTCAGGTGAAGGCCGGGATCATAGCCGCGTTCCCGTCCTGCGAGCCCAAGATACACATCCACGACCCCGACCTGGCCATAGCCACCGGAGCCGCCATCTACCAGAACACCCGCGACGTCGTCATGGACACCGACGGGGAGGCCGCCGGTGCCGTTCCCGACGGGAGGATAGCGAAGTTCGCCCCGTCCGTCGGCAGCATCGAGATCGAGAAGGTCCTGTCGCACACCATGGGGGTGCTGGTCTGGGACGAAGGCAAGAACAAGGACGTCATTTCGAACATCATCTTCAGGAACTGCACCCTCCCGATCGTGGACACCGGGGACTACTGCGTCCACAGCGACGGCCAGACCGGCCTGACGATCAGGATATACCAGAGCGAGTTCGAGGACCCCGAGACCGGGAAGGAGGTCGCCCCGGAGGAGTGCGAGGAGATAGGGCACTTCACCGTCGACATCCCTTCGGACAGCCGCGCGGGGGAGCCTGTGAAGGTCTCCATCGAGGCGACCGAGAAGGCGGACATCATTTGCACCTGCACTTTCCGCGACATCACGAAGAGCCACACGCTCTCCGCCAAGGGGATGCTCTCGGACGAGCAGATCCGCAACGCCAGAAGGTCCATCCTCGGATGAGGCAAAGGCGGGGCATATCGCCCCGTCCATCTTTTCTTAATCGTTTCAGAAGTATTCCTTCGAGTCGGCGCCGCTCCTCTCGCATAGGTACCGGATAACCGCGCTGGCCGACCCGTTCTCCTTCGAGACGTCGCAGGAGAAGTACGCCGCGGACGAGAAGTCCTTCTCGATGGAGTTGACCAGCTTCATGTATCCTTCCTCGGCCATCTTTCCGGCCAGGTCGGCGTCGGCCACGCCGTTGAACGGACTCGTCTTGTCGGCGCGGGTCAGGACCACCGCCAGCGGGACGGCTATCCTCTTGGACGCGTCCAGCTTGTTGAACTGGCGGTATTTCTCAAGGAATCCGATGTACGCGTCGTACGCTCTGCTCTCCGGCGAGGGGCAGGTCGGGTCGACGGTGAACACTATGGCGTCGTTGTAGGCGTATTGAGGCTGAAGGTCCATCTCGGACCCGTTCGGGGAGAAGAAGTTCCCGCTCACGTCGCACAGGTAGATCAGCCTCTGGGTCGGGCGCTTCGATTCTATGCGGATGATGCACGGGGAGGAGAACGACTCCGGCGTGGGGCGGCAGATCCCTGCGCGGTAATCGGAGAGCAACGTGTCGTCCCTCGAGAAATACAGCCTCACTGAGGACGCCTTCCCTTCGCCGGAGGTGCTGGAGGCCCTTCCGCAGACGGACATCACGAAGCCGGTCTTCCCGGACGAGGGGGCCCCGGCCATGGAGACCACCCACGGCTTCCCCTCCCTGGTCTCCACCGATGCGCCGCAGTCCGGGCAGTACTGCGGGACGTCCTTCCTCTTGCCTTTGGATCCGAAGCACGGGACCTTGGAATGCTCCATCTCCACGTGGAAGATCCCCTTGATGCTGGGGCTGAGCCCTCTGATGAGCTTCCCGTCGGCGTCGTACGTGGGGCGAGAACGCATGTTTCCGCATTCAGGGCAGATGAACCGGCGGGTGTTGGCCTCGTACTGCCCCATGTCTATCGATCTCGCCACCAATGCCGTAAGGATGAATATCCCGTCGGCGGCCAGGCTGAAAGGGATGATGCATACCGCCATGAGCAGCTGGAACAGGCCTATCGGGACGGTGATCAATCCCGTCAAGACAGCGACGACAGGGCCGTGGTTCAAGGCTGCGATGCATATCCCCAGCGTTTTCAACCCTGATTTCCCAAGTTTGAATATCTGGTAGCCGACCATCTTGCTCAATCCCGTGAAGGGCACGGGGTATCCGGTGTCCTTGGGCATGCCGAGGTCGTCGTCCTTCCCGTCCGAGAGGGCTATCATGACTATGGTGCCGATGGCCCCTATCACCACCGGGATCTGCACGTATATGTCGAACTCCCCCCAGACGATGAACAGGTAAGCCGCCATGGCCATGGATACGGCGTAGCCTAGGTACCAGACGACTAGATTCAAGGTCTTCATTGCGGTCGTGCGCTGAACGACTTCTGATTTCAACTATTTTTTGCTTCACCAGGGCTGGCCGGTTCGTAGGAAACAAATAACGGCATGCCGATGCCAGCACATGTCGTTCATCTGCCCGTATTGTTTTGAGTCCATAAACAGGATAGATGACGTCCATTACGTCTGCACGGACGTGGGGCATAACAAGAAGACGATACTCGAGGAGGACCCCGAGTATGCGAGGTACCATGGCCTGGAGACGTACACCCGCACGAGCCACATCGTCAGGTCCTACGACAAGAGGAACCCCAAGTGCGACGTGTGCGGCGCCTCCTTGAGGAGGATGCTCTGCCCGGAATGCCACAACGCCCTCCCGTACGGGATAGACAAATGGGACCTGAACTTCTTCGCCGTCGTCGGGCCCCGCGCGGTCGGGAAGTCCCATTACATAGGCGTCTTGATCAAGGTCCTGGAGAACATGAGCCGGGAGTTCGAGTGGTCGATGAGCCCTATAGACTCCAAGGTGAACGACCTCTACAACAAGAAGTACGCGAACACCCTCTTCACCAAGAAGCAGAGCATGGGGTCCACCCCACGCGTGGTGCTGGAGACCTACGAGCCTTTGGCGTATACGCTGAAGATGTACAACGGGAAGGTGGCCGGGGTGTTCTTCGTGGACACCGCCGGAGAGGACGTCTCCGCAGACGATTACGCGTACACCATTCAGAAGTACATCTCCAACTCCTCCGGGATAATCTTCCTCGTGGACCCGCTCCAGTTCGACTACGTCAAAGACAGGATCGGCGCCAGGGACAGCAACAACGCGAACTACACCACCGCGCTCTCGGTCATAAGCCAGGTTTACCGGTCCGGGAACGGCATCAACGTGAACAAGAAGATAGACGTCCCTCTGGCTGTGGTCATGACCAAATGCGACGTCCTGCTGAAGGAGCCGACCAACGAGGCCGAGGAGGAGGTCTATCTGGGATTGGATTCCGCGGTGAACAACCCCCGCAAGTACGGGGTCTTTGACGACGAGAACTGCCGGCAGATAAGCGCGGAGATAGAGGCCTACCTGGACCGCGTCAGCGGCGGGACCTTCCCGGTGGCCGTCAGGAACGATTACAAGAACTACAGGTACTTCGCCGTGTCCGCTCTAGGATCCGAGCCGGATGCCAAGGGGGCTATCGGAGGGGTGTCCCCCATAAGGGTGGAGGACCCGATGCTCTGGCTGCTCAAGGAGGAGACGGGGGCCTTCAAAGGTCCGGCGTCGCAGCTCCCGGTGAAGCAGTCCGTGTCCAAGATAAGGAGGCTGTTCAATGTCTGAGCAATTGCTTTACACTCTATGCAGGAGCGGCGTGGGGGTCATGGCCGGGTACGGCGTGTACTCGACGTCGGCAGGGATGTCGTCCGCGGACAGGGCGGAGATAGAGGCGAGGTACAGCCTCTACACCGCGCCAGAATTGATACCTGTGTCCGGGGCGGACGACCCGAACATCGCGAAGATGCCGGTGAGCCTGGGGTTCGCGAGGCTCGGGTCGGGGTCAGAATGCATAACCCGCCAGATCTACACCGGCGCAGACTACGACAACCCCGCCAGGATGGGGAACTTCATATCGCATTCCGTGACCGACCCCTGCTTCGGATTCTATCCCATAGAGGCGCTGGGGTTCGACGGGTTCTGCGACGACATGCATTACGAGGACATGGACTGCTCCGTGGCGCCCCCCGTCCTTCCGGCCATCGAGATGGCATGCCCGGACATTCTCGGGCGCGTGTCGTCGTTCGTCCGGTCGCACGACAAGGTCTTCCTCCGCGAGCTGGCGTTCAGGATGCTGGACTCGCTGGACGACAAGCTCAAGAAGGTATACGTGGGGGAAGAATACGACAACGCGGACTGGATCGCCGCGGCGACCCTTCTCCTTCCACGGGAGATGTCCAAGCGCATCCCGTTCATCACGTACACGGGGACGCCGGACCGTTGCTTCCACAAGGTCGCAGGCATATTCGACGAGGGCCCGCTTCCGCCTGCCGTGTCCTTGTTCAAGATCTCCGTGAAAGGGCTGAAGGAGTCCGAGAGGGACCCGCTGTTCGACTCCTACGTCGACAACGCCTATTCCGAGGCGTCCGACAGGGACGCTTTCTTCGCCTTCCTGGCGAGGACGGGATGGGACGACGTCGGGAAGGGGATCATAGACGCGTACCATCTGTTCTCGGTCAGCGAGAAGGGATACGTGCCTACGGAAGAGCTCCGCCATAAGTGCCTGGACGCGCTCAGGAAGGTCATGGGCTCTGCGAC
>JAFZXW010000021.1 GCA_017616575.1 Candidatus Methanomethylophilaceae archaeon | reverse complement strand
GTTGGACGTCATCCGCACCTCGAAGGCCGTGATCGGAATCCAGATGTGCTGGGAGTCCCATTTTCCCGATATAACCAGCACCTACGCCGTCCAGGGCGCCGATTTGGTTCTCATGCCGCATGCCTCCGGCCTTTCCGGCGGGCACAGGTCTGACATCTGGAGAAGGATCCTTCCGGCGAGGGCCTACGACAACTCAGTCTTCGTCGCCTGCTGCAACGCCTGTGGCCCGAACGGCGCCGAAATCTCGTTCGGGGGCGGGGCGATGATACTGGATCCCAAGGGGAAGATCCTGGCGGAGGACTGCTCGGGCGGGGAGTGCGTCATAACTGCGGACCTGGAATCCGGGATTCTGAGAAGGATAAGGGATGGCGACGGGTACAGGACGATGAGGGACGTGCATTATCTTTCGAAGAGGCGTCCTGAGCTTTACAAGTGAAGAGAGTGGTATACGGCCGGCCCGCGATACTACAAATGCCACTGGGATTCCTCGGGCCGGCATGGTCTATCGGCTTTTCTATGCGCCTCCTTTTCTGTTCCTAATTTTAGGTATACCTAAATATTATTTAAATTTAAGTATTCCTAAATTATGTTTGAATTATTCTTAATAGCAAGAAATGCATCCGCTTTCCATGCAGGGTTTCGTCGGACGGAAGAAGGAGCTCGAGTATCTGGAGGAGCTGTACAAAGCGGTCCCGCAGAGCTGCGCCGTCCACGGGAGGGTCCGTCTGGGGAAGTCCTCCCTTCTGAAGGAGTTCTGCAAGGATAAGCCGTACATCTACGTCAGAGGCACCGGCGGGCTGGCCGTCGACTGCCTCCGGAACATGGAGGACGCCGTCAGCAGGTACAGCGGCAGAAGGGAGACCCTGGAGGACATCCAGGACTTCTTCTCGCTGGTGATGAAGGTCTGCGGCCACAAGAAGACCGTCCTTATCTTCGATCATTACGAGGAGCTCATCGACGCCTTCCCCGACATGTTCAGCTACATTTCCACGTTCCTGCGCCGCGAGATCTACGGAACGAGGATACTTTTCATCGCCTGCGACACCGACAGCACCGTGTTCGGCAAGATAGCCAACATCGTCGAGATCAAGCCGATGAACTACCTCGAGTGCAAAGGGTTCCACCCGGACTACACCCCCATGCAGCATCTGAAGGCTTATGGGATGGTTGGCGGCGCTCCCGTTTACCACTTCCTTTTGAAGGACGATCCCGACGAGGCGATCCGCGACCAGTTCTTCGGAAGGATGTCGGTGTTCACGCTGGAGGTGGAGTCCATGGTCAACTCCGAGGCGACGCTGAAATCCGAGTGCATAAGGATACTTCACGCCATGGCCTCGGGGGCCGAGAGGTTCAAGGACATAATGGACATGGCCGAGGTCTCCCAGGGCACGTGCTCCAAGGCCCTCCAGGAGATGGAGAACAAGGGCTTCGTGATCAAGGAGTCCTCGTCCAACGGATATCGGAACTCCATCTTCTCGTTCAACAGCAACCTTCTGAGGTTCTATTACAGCGTGATAACCAGGTGCATTAGGAATTCCGACTTCTTCTCGGTGGAGGACTCCTACAGCATGTCCCTCGGGACGGTGTCCGATTACATGGAGAGCGTCTTCAAGATGGTGTGCGCCGAATACGTCGGCATCCATTACGACTGCCTGATCGTGGGCAAGGTCCGCAGGACCGACGGGTCCGTGTTCCCGGACATCGACTATGTGGCGCTGATACGTGACGACCATGGCGTGAAGAGGGCGGTGCCGATGGTCTGCAGGCTCAACGGGGAGCCTTTCGGTATGGCCGACCTGACCAAGCTGGTCGACAACTCGAAGAAGGTCAACGGGACCAACAAGCTGTACATGATGTTCTCGGGATGCGGGTTCGAAGACAGCCTCGTCGAGGAGGCGTCCGCCAACGCCGGGGTCGTCCTGGTGACCTTGGAGGACGTGTACGGCGAGAAAGAGGATCAGGCGAGCCGATAAGCGGACGTTTCGTCCGGAACGGGCCCCTAGGCAAGAGAGGCGAAATACACCGACGCGCATCATGTCCCATGGCCGTGGAAGACAAGGTTCCCGCCGTGGTGGAATGGCTTCTCGACGGGGAGGGCAAGGACAGCGAGATGTCCGCCCGCCTGCAGTCCAGGATCGAGGACGGGTTGAAAATCCCCAAGACTGACAAGAAGGCTCTGAAGTTCTTGAAGGAGCTCGCAAACGACGGCGACCATGACGCGCAGTGCATGCTGGGGCTCGCCTATGAGCACGGTCTGGGGATCGGGTTGTCGTTCGAGGATGCCCTCAAGTGGTACAGGGTTGCAGCGGACGACGGCGACGGCTTCGCGAAGGGATGCGCCGGCGAGCTTTGTTTCTTAATTGGGGAGATCAATGACGACGAGGGCCTCATCGCCGCTGGAGCAGGGTACGGCGATACCGATTGCCTTCTGCACATGGCGTTGGACTGCGAGAGGGAAGGGACCGAGGAGTCCTACAGGAAGGCCATGGGCCTGTACGAGAAGGCCGCGGAACTGGGGGAAGCCATGGCGTTCCGCTGCATGGCGAACCTCTACGAGAACGGCAAGGGCGTGGAGAGGTCGTACGAGAAAGCCGCCGAATACTACGGAATCGCCGCCGGCATGGGGTACGAAGTGGCCCAATGCGACCTTGGCTATCTCTACGAGCATGGGATGGGGGTCCCGCAGTCGTACGAGACCGCCGCACGGCTCTATTCCGAATCCGCGTCCAAGGGCTACCCCAGAGCGTTGAACAACCTCGGGCTCCTGTATCACAAGGGCCTGGGCGTGGAGAAGTCGTATGAGAAGGCGTTCTCTCTTTACATGGAAGCCGCCCGGAAGGGGGATGCGGACGCCACCAACAACGTCGGCCTGATGTACCAACACGGCAGGGGCGTCGAACAGTCGTATGCTGACGCTGTCATATGGTACGGCAAGGCCGTGGAGATGGGGAACCCCAAGGCGGGATACAACCTGGGGTCGATGTATAGGGACGGCGAGGGCGTGGAAAGGTCGTACGAGAAGGCCTTCGAGCTTCTCACGGTTTCTGCGGAAAAGGGGGATTCCTCCGCGCAGTACCTGTTAGGGCGCATGTACGCCCATGGCGAAGGCGTGGAGACGTCCAGCGACAAGGCCGTGGAATGGTATACGAAGGCGGCCATGGGCGGAGACGACGACGCCTGCTTCAGCCTCGGGATCATGTACCATGACGGGTCCGGCGTCCCGCAGTCGTACGAGAAGGCCGTGGAGTGGTACACGAGAGGGGCGGAGCTGGGCGGCCTCCGGTCGCAGAACAACCTAGGGTGCATGTACAAGGACGGCGAGGGCGTCCCGCAGTCGTACGAGAAGGCCGCTGAGCTGTTCGCCAGAGCGGCGGAGGAAGACCATCCCCGGGCCTGCTACAACCTGGCCCGTCTGTATTTCGACGGGTCCGGGGTCCCGCAGTCGTACGATATGGCCGTGGACCTGTTCAAGAAAGCCTCCGAAGGCGGATTCGCCGACGCGTCGAACGAGCTGGGGCGGATGTACATGGAAGGAGATGGCGTGGAAAAATCCGACGAGGAGGCATTCCGGTGGTATCTCATCGGGGCGGAGCAGGGAGACCCCGACTCCATGAACTACGTCGGGTACATGTACAATTACGGGGAAGGAGTCCCGCAATCGGTGGAAAAGGCCCTGGAGTGGTACAGGAAGGGGGCGGATAACGGGTGCAAGGATTCGCAGTTCAACCTCGGCCTCATGTACAGCGACGGCGAGGGCGTCCCAAAATCGGATGATGAGGCGTTCGGATGGTTCCTGAAGGCCGCAGAGCAAGGCCATGGGGGAGCGCAGAGCAACGTCGGATACATGTACGAGAAGGGGATGTTCGTGGAGCGGTCCTGCGAGAAGGCCGCCGAATGGTACCTGAAGGCCGCGGAAGGTGGCAACGCAATCGCCCAATGCCATCTCGGGCGCCTGTACGAGCATGGCGAGGGCGTCCCTCAATCGTATTCCAAGGCGGAGGAATGGTATTCCAAATCGGCGGAGAAAGGGAACGAGGGAGCGGCGGAGGCGTTGGAAAGGATCCGCTCCGTCCCGCCCAGTTAAAAGGCCGGCCGACGATCCGATACGGCTTCGGCCGTTGGATATGCAGTCGGAATCGCTCTTTCTCTAGTCTGTACGCGACGTACTCCATGATTCCGTCGACGATCGGGGCCTCCACCCACGGGGAGACCTTCTCGCCGAGGACTTCCCCTTTTACCCCGGTGTCGACCATGAGCTTCCCGTCCTCGGTCTTCCATGGGTGCTTCTCCAATACCATGTAGCCGTCCCTGAACAGCTCGAGCTCCCCTGAGGCCAGGGCCTCGTCGATCTGTTCCTGGGTCGTCCCCTCGGGTATCGGCAGTATGGTGCATACCATTCCGTCCTCGGCGAAGACGAATTTATAGTTGAAGGCCGCCTTGGAGTCCTCGTCCATGGAGTCGTCCGCCATGACGTCCTCTTTTGTCCTCCATTTTCTGTTCAAGTCCTTGTCGAACACCATGGCTTCTTTGATCGCCCAAGTTCCAATAACGTCCAATCGCTCACATCCTGGTGTCTAAGACACCGATGCTGTAACCAGGTTTTTAGGATAAAAGGCTCTTGAGAGGGAGGCCGGCGGACAGGGACGCGGATGGCATAACGATCGTCGACTTCGACGAATAGGCGAAGGGCCCGGTTTGAACTTGCGATCACGTCTTCTCATCCGTCCGACAGCTTCGAGGCTGCGAACGGGGCCATGTACGCCGGAAGGGAGAGGATCCCGTTCGTGGATTCGACGTCATAGCCGTACGAACTTCGTTGAAAAGGCCAAATGCTGCGCATCGGCGACTCGGAGGAATGGGAGACGAACAGGCTCCCGCTTGTAGACGCGGAGATGTCGTCGAGATTCGGGGCACAAGTCCAAGGCGCATGTCATCATCATGATTTTGATATCACTATAGTTCTCAAACGTTTCATGGAAACCTGTTCGATTAGGATGCGTGGTCGGGGCCCCCTCACGTGGTCATTGGTCCGGGCGTGAGTCGTCATGCGCCAGAACACGATATACCTGCTCGAGCACGAGCGAGCATCCGCCGACCTCCGCCGAGCTCATGGCCTTCTTCCCGTATATCCGGCCGTTGTCGTCCAGGAAATCCCATATCGACCAGATCACGTCCTCTTTTTCCTTTTCCCAGACTGAAAAGGATCTTTCTATCATCCGGTACTGCCTGTACGAGAGCGGCCTCATCAGCTCGCGCCTGGTCTCTTCATCTGCTTCTTCGAAATCCTGCGCGTCGCCTTCCGCGATGTGTTTCGCATAATATTGGAAGGTCTTGAACACGAATCCGAAGTTCTCGATCAAGAAGCGATGCAGGGCGGGGCCGTCTCCGGATTCTATCATTTCCTTCAATTTCTCGAACCTGTCGATGAATTCGTCGTCATAGCGGATGATTCTGCTCGATTCCATGGTATCCCTCAGGCATTCAGCCATGTGTTCTCCTTGTGACGGCTGTGTATATCGGATTCCAATCTGTTCATTTATGATGTTCCCTATCTGAAGCTGCTCGGTCTTTCTGGGTCTGGGCAGAAGGATCCGGCAGCGGCAGATGAATCGCCGTCGGTTATAACCATGTCGAGGTCGTATTGTTTCAGCGGAGGCAGGGCGGAGCAGAAGGACAAAATGACCTGCCCCGATCCGCCGGACCTGGCGAACTATTAGACAACGGTGGGCAAGAGTCTAGGAGCCCGGGCTTCAGGTACGCTGACATCCAGACGAGATGCCGGGGGATAAGGGCCAGCATCGTGAACGAGAAAGGGGTCTTCATCCCTCCCTCCCAGCTTTTCGAGAACGTCAGGAAGAACGCCCTCCCGGACGAGAACCTCAACGAGACCTTGGAGAAGGTCTTCCGCGGAATCGAGGAATCCGCCGCCGGGACAGCCAGCGAGGGTGACTTCAAAGGCCTGTTCGACGACATGGACGTCAACAGCAACAAGCTCGGTGGGTCCTTCGACGAACGCAAGAAAAGGCTCGTCCGGCTTCTGAACGGTATCGGAGACATGGGGCTCGGCAGCTACAAGGACAACACCATCGACGCGTTCCTCAGCTTCAGGAAGTACAAGATACTCAGCGGAAAAGGGAGCGTGTCGCGCGAATCTGCAGAAGCGAAGGCCAAGAGCGAGTATGAGATCTTCAAGAGGACGCAGAAGTACGTGTCGGATTTTGACAGATCGGTCAAAGGGTTGGGACAGGGCGAGGATAGGCATGAACGAAGGTCGTGCTGTTCAGCGCTTTGAAGGAGAACATCAAGAATACGTCGCAGGAACACCGTACACATCCGACTGTCTGCTGGACGATGTTGCCGGGAATATCTCTGCATAGACGTCCGCCTGCCAGTAGCAATACGAATGCCGTTGCGATGAACCGTTTTACTTCCACGAGGCGTCCGCATGATAGAAGACAAAACCGAAGGAACCGCTGCCGACATGCGTCACATCTTCAGCAACGACATCGTCGCAGACAGCATCGGCATGGTCAGGTCTTCGCAAGAATCAGCCTATAGGTCTGTGAACAGGGCGCTTCTAATCCGCATCTGGCTTCTCGGGAGGCGCATATCAGACGAGGAACTGACCGGCGACAATAGCGAGAAGTATGGCAAGCAGATCATACGCAGGCTGTCGTCGGCTCTTACCGAGAGTTCGGAAGAGGCTTCTCTCAGCGCAACATCTGTTCTTTCGTCCAGTTCTATAGGATGTTCCCAGGGATTTTGCAGACAGTGTCTGCAGGATCTCCGGTTCTGACATGGTCCCACTATGTCGAACTTATGAGAGTCGTCGATGATGATGCAAGGGCCTGGTATTACCGCCAATTTATAGAGGAGTCATGAAGCATCAGGACCCTGGACAGGAACATATTCGCCCAATACTATGACAGGCTCCTCCTGATGCAGTCATCCGAATCGGTCAAGCGGGAAATGATGTCCAAAAACGTCTGGGATGAGCGGGAGAAGAGGCTGGAATTCATCAAGGCAGGATACACGTCGTGAAGGCCAAAGAGGACGTCTCCGCCGACATAGTCTTCGAGATCGAGCTGGTGAAGCAGGTCGAGGTCAACATCGACTACATCCTCGACATCGTCGAGAAGAACCATGCGGACAACTGCAGGGACGGGGAGATCCGCGGAGACATAGAGAAGGCCATCGGGTCCAGCACGCAGCTCTGGAGCAAGAAGGCGCTCATCATGGCTTTCATCGACGGCGTCAACGATTCCGTCGATATTCGCGGGGACTGGGAGTCCTTCGTGGAGGAGAGGCGCGAGAAGGACCTTGAAGATCTCATTTCGAAGTTCAGGCTCCAGCCGGAGGGCGCCCGCGATTTCGCCAGGAACTCCCTCCGCGACGGGTACGTTAGGACCACCGGGACGGACATCGACAGGATAATGCCCAAGATGTCCAGGTTCGGGGGCGGGAGGGCCGAGCAGAAGGAGAAGATAGTCGCGGCCCTCAAGGAGTACTTCGACACATATTATGGCACGTGACCCTCATTTTCCGCCAGTGCTCGTCTTCTTTATGTTAATCGTCCGCAGACAATGAAAAGGTGGGCCTGCCCGGATTTGAACCGGGGTCAACGGCTCCCAAAGCCGCAAGTATGCCAAGCTAGCCCACAGGCCCACAGGTTCCTCGAATCCATGATTCCGTATTAATTGGTTGGCTTCGGCACTTCCAAGGAAGCCTGGGCTCCAGGAGCTCCGTCATCATCATCGGGTCTCCCAGCTCCAAGGTGTCCTCGTGGTCCAGCACGCTCATGGTGTCCGGGTCGAGGTCCCTCCCGATCCCGGCGACGGCGGCCTCGTCGACCATCATCTCCTTCGCCGTGAAGTACAGGCGCTCGGCTATGACCGCCCAGGCGCCGTCCTCTATGAAAGGCTCCCCGTACTTGTTCCCCTTCCATTTCTCGAGGAACGACTGGGAAGACTGGACCCAGACCGGCGGGCCGAAGTGCTTGTACGTCTTGGAGAGGACGTCGCGCTCGAGCTCGAACATGATCACCAGGTCCTTCTCCTTCATGTCGTGGGACGCGCGGAGAACGTTGAACGAGAACTCGTTGAGCTTCCTGCACAGGGCGTACTGGGTCTTCCAGAGCTGGGAGTACAGGCTGTCCTCTATGACGTCCGGCCGGACGAATATGACCGTCAGCAGCCTGGACCCGTGCTTCTCGGCCTTCCCCCTCAGGGCGTCCTCGGAGAGGGGCTTCCGCTCGTTGGGGAAGAAGAACCTCATGTCAGGGCATTCCAGGTAGTCCCTGGCGGCGGCTATGAACAGCCCCATGGTGTCCTCGTGCACGGCGGACGCGACGTTCCTGCGGGGGTCCACTGGGTCGTACACGACCAGAGGCGCCACCATCGATGGCCCCTTCCCCTCAATGGCTATGGAGACGTTGTCCTTCCATTTCCGGGAGCCTTCCAGCACCCCGCGGAACGACCCGTAGTGGACCACCAGCAGCTCGCACAGGTACCCGGAGAACCCTCTGGAGTCCTGCTCCGCGCCGTAGGCGCCTATTCCCTTCATGAACTTCTTCAGCAGGCGCACCTGGTTCTTCTGCCCCTCGCTCAGATGGGACAGTATGTACTGGGTGTGGAAAGGGGTCCGGTCCACGGCGCTCTTGAGCTTCGCGGTGCTATCAAGGCGGTAGCAGGGGACCATGTCCACCTCCACGCCCTCGAACACGCCTCTGGTGTAGGGGTGGTCGGAGAACATCCTGACGCCGTGCAGGATGTCGTCGCCGATCTTCAGGCCTATGCGCTCGAGCTCGTCGTGCGGGACGTCGTCCGGGAACAGCATGAACACGTCGAAATCCGGGTCGGACAGGAACGTGCCCTTGGAGAACGACCCGGCCATCCTGACCTCCACGTCGATGCCGTGGCCCGCGGCGTAGTCGATGACGATGGCCTTCAGGCGTTTCGCCTTGTCCTCGAGGGACGCCACCGTCTCCGCGGAGGGTACTATCATCTCCAATACCCTTTCCTCTATGTCCATAGGGCATGGTATCTGGATGCTTGATATAACCGTTAGGGTGTGCGTGATCGGAGCAGCGACGCCATGTAGATCGGGATGTAAGCCACGCCCCCATCGATCTCAAGGTCTTTGCTGTGGACCACTATCGGTTGGCCTGAGGCATAGCCGTATTTGTCCATGTATCTGTCAAGGGAGGCATGGGTCTTCGATTTGCGGCCGGATTTCACTTCGATGGGCGTCGGCTTGCGGTCGCGTACGATGATAAAATCGACCTCTTGAAGCCTTTCTGAGCTTTCATGCTGGAATTTGGCGAAGAAAAGCCCATGGCCGGATGCCTTCAGCTGTTGCGCTACGGCATTCTCGAAATACATCCCCTGATTGACGTTAAGATTCCCGTTGATCAGCTCTTCGTATACCTCGTCCATGTCGCATGCGAGATCGGAGAACGATTGAGTTAAAAGAAGACCCGTGTCGCCCATGTAAATCTTGAAATCGCTCTCGTCGCGATGGCTGTTCTGATCGGTGGAAGGCTCGGTTATCCTGAAGCACAGATTGATCATCATCGACTCGGCCAGGTCGTTGACCGTCGCCAGATAGTCGCGGACGCTAGTGTTCTTCTTCACGATCCCGGGCGAGAAAGTCTTGTCATGCTTTTCCAGATTCGAGGGCAGGGCTCTGAGGATGGAGGATGCCCTGTTGTTTCCGCGAGCTCCACCGAGTTTCGCGGCGTCTTTCAGATACAGGTCGAGTATCGATCTTTTGGTCTCCTCTACCGATGAGAAGGAGTTGCTGCTGACCAAGGCCTGAACGGCTTGCGGCATGCCGCCGGTTATCATGTATTCGCGGAATTGCCTCATTATGTGTTCATGCATCGCATTTCCCAGCGGCGCCATCTTTTCGAAGGACCCTTTGACTAACGGCATGGTCATTTCGTCGCCCCTCGCCCATAGGAATTCTTCGAAATCCATGGGATACATGCGGATGGTGTCTTCTTCCGATGGTATCAGGATGTCTTTGACGTTCTTTTTGATGGAAATCAACGATCCGGTCTCGTAGTAGTCGTAGCGGCCGTCTTCGACGAGAGTTTTTATGGATTGCCTGGCCAGGGGAAAAAGCTGGACCTCATCGAACACTATCGCGCTCCGGCGCTCATACAGTGTCGTTCCCGAGTATTGCTGGAGATAAAGGAAGAAGGAATTCAAGTCGTCCATTCTTTTGAAAAGGTCTTTGATCTCGGTTTTGGCCTTTTCGAAGCTGATTATTATGTATGAGTCGTATTCCCGTCTGACGAATTCCTCTATCGTCGTGCTTTTTCCGACGCGTCTGGCACCCTCTATCAGCAGGGCGTACCTTCCTGCCTTTTTCTTTTTCCAGGATAGGATCTCGTCATAGATTTTGCGCCGGAACATCGTTTTGAACTCGCGTTATCGATATTTATTTGTTGTTCATGGATTGCATTTACTGCACGATTCAAAATGCCATATATTACATGTATGGCATGATTCAAAATGCCATGTTTTACAGATTGAGCACGATTTGAGGGCATCATATTTAAATTAAATTGTATCGACTCAAATTATGATGCAATTACCGCACGATTCAAAATGCCATGTATTACATGTATGGCATGATTCGTCGGTCAGTAAGTGCAGCGCCCTTTCGGCACAGGGGCGTTGGGATCGGCCGGGAGCATTGGCAGCACGTCCTCGTCCCTGTCCACCACGACTTCGACCAGACAGGTCCTTCCGCAGTCCCTTCCCTCGCGGAGCGCGTCGCCGATCTCGCCAGGCTTCTCCACACGTATGCCTTTGGCCCCGAACGCCTCCGCCAGCTTGACGAAGTCCGGGTCCCCTCTGAGGGTGGTGTTGGAGTACCGGGCGTTCCAGAATAGCTTCTGCCACTGCCTGACCATGCCCAGGGTGCCGTTGTTCAGCAGCACCACGGTCACGGGGAGGTCTTCGGCGATCGAGGTCGCCATCTCCTGCATGACCATCTGGAACCCTCCGTCGCCGGTGATGGCGATCACATCAGAATCCGGCTTCGCGGCCTTGGCGCCTATCGCGGCGGGCAGGCCGTAGCCCATGGTCCCGAACGTCCCCGACGAGAGGAGCCTGCGCGGGTGCTCGAAGTCGAGGTGGTGCATGGCCCACATCTGGTTCTGGCCCACGTCCGTGGCGACGATGGTGTCGTCCTTGACCATCTTGCCGATCTCGTGCATCAGCTTCTGCGGGATTATCGGTACGCGTCCTATGTCGCATTCGCAGGCGCATCTGCTCTTGAATTCCGCGGCCCTTTCGCGCCATGCGTCCTTGGGGCGGTATCCTTCCAGGGCGGCGGTCAGCATCGGGACGGCCTTCTTCGCGTCGCCGAGGATGTCGATGCGCTCGGAATGCCCGTGCTTCCCGAACTCCGTGGGGTCCACGTCGATGTGTATGACTCTTCCGCGAGGGTCCGTCATCTTGCTGCGGGGGCTGTAGGTCCTGTCGGAGAACCTGCTGCCGATGGAGATCACGAGGTCGGCCTCGTTCATGGCGCTCTTGGCTGAAAGCCTACCGTGCATCCCCAGCGGGCCCATGTTGAGGGCGTATGAGGAAGGCACGACGCCCAGGCCGAGCAAGGTGGCGTCCACCGGGGCCTGGAGCAGCTCCACGAGCCTCCTGACCTCCTCCGAGGCACCGACGGCCCCGCCGCCGACTAGGACCACCGGCCTCTCCGCCTCGCGGATCCATTGCGCCGCTGCCGCGATACCGGAGAGGTCCTCCGGATCGGGCTTGATGCCGTAGGTCTCGTCCAGCAGGGCCTCGTCCATGTCGGAGTCCATCTGGTCCACGGGGAGGTCCACGTGCACCGGGCCGGGCCTGCCGGTCCTGCACACCTCCCACGCCTCCTTTATCGCGTGAGGGAGCCTGTTGACGTCCAGCACCCTGAAGTTGTGCTTTGTGACGGGCATCAGGAGGCTGTAGGCGTCCACCTCCTGGAACGCGCCGAGGCCGAGCATGTTGGTCTTGACCTGCCCGGAGAGGACCATCATGGGGACGGAGTCGGCGTAGGCCGTGGCGACGCCGGTGACTAGGTTGGTGACTCCGGGCCCGCTGGTGGCCAGGCATACCCCTGGCAGTCCGCTGGCCCTTGCGAATCCGTCGGCCATGTGGGCGGCGCACTGCTCGTGGCGCACAAGGACGTGCCTGATGGACGAGTCGTAGAGGGCGTCGTAAAGAGGGATGACGCTTCCTCCGGGGTAGCCGAACATGGTCTCGACGTTCTTGTCCTCAAGCATCTTGACGAGGGCCTTGGTGCCTTTCATGGGTGTTCGCTCCCGCATCTGCGAATCCGTTAAACCCTTTTCCATCGGAAGCTACAGTAGCCCTTCACTATAGGCACGCGCGGGTCCGCCGGCAGCATCGGAAGGATGTCGGCCTCGGGGTCTATCTTCACTTCTATGAGCGTGGTGCGTCCCGACTTCTTGGCGTCTTCAACCGCCTCTCCCAGCTCCCCGATCCGGTCGATCCTCACGCCCTCGGCGCCGAACCCCTTGGCTATGGCGACGAAGTCGGCCCTGTCGCCCAGGTCCACGCCGGAGTACCTCTTGCCGCGGTAGTGCTTCTGCATCTGCCTGACCATGCCGAGCTTCCCGTTGTTCAGCAGGACCACGGTGACCGGGATGTCTTCCTCCACCGAGGTGGACAGCTCCTGGATGACCATCTGCAGCCCCCCGTCCCCGGTGACCGCGACCACGTCCTTCTCCGGCAGGGCGGACTTCGCCCCTATGGCCGACGGGAGCCCGAAGCCCATGGTCCCGAACGTGCCCGAGCTTATGAACTGCCTCGGATGCTCGATCTTGAGATAATGCATGGCCCACATCTGGTTCTGGCCGACGTCGGTGGTCACTATAGTGCTATCGTCTATCGCTTTGTTCAGCTCGCACATGACGGCCCTCGGAGACAGGCCCTCCCCGTCAGAGGCTTTGCACTGGCATCTTCTCTTGAACGACAGCGCCTCCTCCCTCCACTCCGATATGCGCGGGACGTCGGACCCCAAGGCGCAGATCAGGCGCGACACGGCCTTCCTGGCGTCGCCCAGGAGGTTCACCGATGGATGCCCGTGCTTCCCGAACTCCGTGTGGTCGATGTCTATGTGCACCACTCTCGCCTTCTGCCCGCACATGCGGTCGTGGGCGCTGTAGGTCCTGTCGGAGAACCTGCTGCCGATGGATATGACCAGGTCGGCGTTGGTGGTGGCGGCCAGGGCCGACATCCTCCCGTGGAGGCCGAGGGGCCCCATGTTCATCTCATAAGACGAGGGTATGGCCCCGATGCCCATGAGGGTGGTCTCCACCGGCGCTCCCAGGAGCCTCGCGAGCTTCATCACCTCCTCGGAAGCGTCCATGGCGCCGCCTCCCACGAGGATGACCGGGCGCGACGACTCCCTTATCCACTTGACCGCCTCGTTTATCCCGGAAAGGTCCTCCTCCAGCGGCTTAATGCCGTATTCGGCGTCGATGGTCGACTCGTCTATGTCGGAGCTCATCTGGTCCACCGGCAGGTCGATGTGGACCGGCCCTTTGCGCCCCACGCGGCAGATGTCCC
>JAFZXW010000020.1 GCA_017616575.1 Candidatus Methanomethylophilaceae archaeon | reverse complement strand
CGTGGCTTTCGTCATCCCCGGTATCGCCGCCCTGTCGTCGCTTTCGTCCTCGTTCTCCTCGACCGCGACCAGGATGAACGTCCAGAGGCTCTACTACCGCAGCTTCGACGAGATGATGATGTGTCCCCTGAGCCTCCCTGCCATCGTGCTGGGGAAGAGCGTCCTCGGACTCCTGAGGGGGATGCTGAGCTGCTTCCTGATCTACTTCCTGGGGCTGTTCCTGGCGCCAGAGCTGGTGCTGTCGCCTTTGGTGATCGCCTGCATCCTCCTGGCCTGCATGGTGTTCTCCATGCTCGGGATGATGGCGGCGCTGCTGGCCAAGTCCCACCAGAGCATGGCCACCCTGAACAGCCTCCTGATCCTGCCGATGACCTTCCTGTGCGGCACCTTCTTCTCGGTGTCCTCGCTGAACCCGGTCTTCCAGGCAATCCTGTACTGCATGCCCCTGACCCACGCCAGCGAAATCATCAGGGCAGCCGCTCTGCCCGACTACCTGGACTTCCCCTGGCTGTCCCTGGTCGTCCTAGCCGCGTTCGGGATCGTGTTCTTCGCGATAGACCTCTATCTTCTCAAAACCAGAAAGGTGTGAAGGGGGCTCAGGTCCCCCTCACTCCATGCATGAGCTCGTCCAGGAAGTACCTGGCGCCCTGAACCCCGTACACCGGGCGGGGGATCATATCATCCATCCCGGAGCAGGAGTGCCCTATGGGTATCGCTATCAGGCATTCCTCGGCGAGCTGCATGACGCTTGCGGTTATCCCTTCGCAAAGGACTACGTCGCAAGGAACAGGCTCCAGCCCGAACGCCTCCGGGAAGTCCTTCTCGTCCAGGAACCTCTTCAGCGCCTCGGTCTCGCCGGGATCGGACCCGGGATCGACGGAAGCGGCCACTGGAACCATGGAAAGATAGGAGTAGAGCCACTCGGCCAGCGGCCTGACCACTGACGCCGCGGCGGCCACAGAGAACGTCAGCCCCCTGAGCCTCAATGCGCCGTACCTCATCCCGGTGAGCTTGTCGTAGACCTTCCTCTCCGCCTTCCTTATGACGTCCAAAGAAGGGGAGGGGTCCTTCCCCATGGCCTCGGCCACGGCCTTCACCCAAGCCTTCGTTGCATCGAAGCCGACCGGGGCCCCTGCGGGAGAACGGATGGTCGGAATACCAAGCGCCTCGTAGTAATCGACAAGCCCGGCACACATCTCCGGGCATACGACCACGTTCGCCTCGGCCTCCACGGAAGCCCTCAGACCGTCCAAAGAGGCCCCAGCGCCGGGAACGGAGAGGACCTCCAGCCCCATCAGCTCCAGCAATCCGGATAATTCCTCCTTCGCCTCGGCCCAGTCCTTGTCGAACAGGGACAATCCAAGCAGGTTCACCGTCCCCTTCCTGACGTTCTTCCTTTCAGGCGACAGATGCTCCATAACCGCCCTGAGGGTGTGGCCGTAGCACTCCGAGACCGGGAGCGAGACCAGGGACTCGTCCATGAACATCGCCTTCCCCTCGAGGCCGGCCTCCCTTATCGCGCGCTCGTGGTTGTCCCCTATCAGCCCCGCCCCGGGAGAGTTGATCACGACGATCAGCCCCGGCTCCTTCGAGCCTACTATCGGCATGGCCTCGGCCAGCTTGTAGTACGCCCCGTTTATGAAGTCGTACTCGTCCAGGTAGGACGCGGGGACCCTCGGATACCCGTAGTAGTAGATGCCGTAGTAGTCCTCCGGCGACCCGGGGGCGATCCTCGGGAAAGTGGAGGTGGAATGCACCATGTGCCTCACCCTGCAGCCTCCCGGCCCGTGCATGAACACCGCCGCGTCATCTATGCTCTCCACCGCCATCACGGCGCCGTTGAATCCGTCCGGAAGCGTCCTCATCTCACGGCCTCCCTCCACCCGTCCGTGGCCGGAAGACGGAGAATGTTCTCCAGGTACTCGGCGTAATCCAGCACCCCGCGCAGGCCTATCCCGGCCTTGCCTATCCTGGCGAACCTGCACCCGTTCCTGGCAGGGAAGATCAGGTCGCAGATAAGCAGGTCCGGGGACAGCCGCTCCATGTCGTCCTCCAGCATGTCGATGCTGTAGTTCTCGGTCAGCATGCCGATGTAACGCGAGGACGCGTCGGTGCCGTCCTTCCTCGGGCTCGGGAAGCATCCCAGCCTGACGATCTCCGCCCCCAGGTCCAATAGCAGGTCCACCAGCCAGTCGCTGCTGCGGTTCATGCGGCTGATGACTATGGCCTTCTTCCCCTCGAAGCGGCGGCAGCGCCTCCGGATGCATTCCTCGTACTCCTTGCGGGCGGCGGCTATCTCCCTCTCGGCGTCCTCGGGCCTGCCGGTGCGGGCGCCCATGAGCATCATCCACTCGGCGTACTCCCTCATGCCTACCGGAAGGGATGCCTGGAACGGCTCCCTGCCGGTGCGCTCGGCGATCATACCCATAAGCTCCCTGTTGGCGGGGACGTCGGAGACCAGGATGTCCATGGATGCGCGGCAATAGTTCACGAGCGTGTCGTACGTCATCTCGTCCAGGAACTTGCAGTTGACCTTCTCTCCGAAGACCGCCAGCATGCGGTCCACCTCGTCCGCGTACCTGCGCGAGTGTATGTCGAAGAACGACGTCCCGACAAGGTTCACAAGGCCCTCCTCGGGCTCGACGGCGACGTCTATCATCCCCAGGATGGACTCCACGGCCATCTTGACGCCGTCGCCGTACTCCCCGGCCACGTCGCCATCCGTAGGCATATAGACGACGACGGCCCCGGGATGCGCCGCGGACGCCTTCTCCACTACCCTGGCGGTGTCGTCGCCGATTATCCCCGGCATGCAGGTGGTGACCACCGCGACCTTGTCCGCGCCGTCATCGAGGGTCTTCTCCAGGCATTCCTCCAGCATCCTCACTCCTCCGAATATGGACACGGAGTCGTCCATCATCGTGCAGACGAGGTTGTGCCTCGGCGGAAAGTCGTACAGCCCGCGGGAATGGAGATGGAGGGAGGAGCCCTCGTGGCTCATGCCCATCAGGTACATGCAGCTGCGGGGACCATGG
>JAFZXW010000019.1 GCA_017616575.1 Candidatus Methanomethylophilaceae archaeon | reverse complement strand
TGCGATCGAGTTCTGGAAATACCCTGCCGAGACCTTCTGGGACAAGGGCGGGGATTGCGAGGACTCCTCCATAATGTACTGCACCCTGATGAAGCGGATAGGCTACGACACCGCCCTGCTGGTGTTCAGGGACCATGCGATGGCCTCCATTCACTTCCAGGACGACTCCCTCAATTACGGCGACAACGTCGTCACCAAGGACGGCAAGAAGTATGTGTTCGTGGAGACGACCACCGACGGGATCAGCAATACGGACCGCGACGGCTACCAGCTGGGGGACGTGTTCAGCTCCAGCTATTCCCCGCGCTCGGTGGTTTACGTCTACGTCGTGCGACGTCGGCACATCTTGAGGTCGCCGGTGACGCGGTCTATGCTCCCGGCGACCGCAGGGCCTATCCCGGCGCAGGTGACGGTCCCAGGCTCGATCTGGGTCCTTCCCGCGTCGGTGATCACCGCGGTGTGGAGGCCGGCGCCCCTGGCCTCTGCCACCAGGCGCATAAGCTCCTCCAGAGAGTCCACCTTGAGGACGACCTTCGCCTGCCCGGAGTCGTGCCACCGGTCGAAGGACTTCTTGTCTTTCTTCTCGGAATAAAGGGCGCACTCCACGGCGGCGTGGGCGGCCTGGGCGGCGAGCTTCCCTTTCCCCATTTTCAGGTCGCTTCTCACGACTATAACGAGTTTGTATTCCTCCGTCCTGAAAATCGAGGCGCTCATGGGGAGGCCCATGACAGGGCATGTTAATGGGCTTTGCGGGGCTCTTGCTTGGATGCAAAGCCCATTGAAGACGGACCATGGTCGGTGCGTCGTTCGATATCTGCCCGGGTGGAACGCCATGCGCGGCGCCTTCCAATGCCAAACGTCGTGTCCGCATACTGAAGATTCGGAATCGCCGGCGCATTGTCCGAGGCAGCAGCGCCAGCACGCGTATCCGCAGGTTTTCCAGGCACCGTCGTCGGAGGCCGGCGATCCGTTTCTCATGGGCTTCAACGTGACGTCTGAATTCGGCTTCAGCACGTAGAAGTGGCCGTTCCGTGTCACCGGGACGGTGGCCCCGTGGCATACGTAGCAAAGGCTGGAGTCGTCGGATACCGAGAACATAAGGGTCCTGCCCGCCTCGACGGTCACAGGAAACTCTATTTCCGCGCCGTTTTCGTCGTAGAACGTCAAGTCGTCGCATGACACGTCAGCATAGACGTTGAAAGGCCCGTTATGGGCGGGAAACACCGCGAACACGGCCAGAAGGAGCATCAGCACCGCCAAAGAGGCCATGAGGCCCTTTCCGTTCGATTTGTGTTTCTCTGGCATTTTCGGAGTCGCTGTCTGGCTATCAGCATCCTTCTCCCTATGGCCGGCTGGAGGCTCCAAGGTTCTGACCGTGACCTTCCCATCCGCAGGTCTGCGTTCCACAGCGCCTCCGTTCGCAGGGTCTACGGCGCATCTTGCCATCCCTGTCAAGATGTGGCCTTCCGGGCCTGGACCCAGAGTGAGTGAAATGCTGTTCACGCCGTCGTCATCGATGGCCGCTCCCGATTCGACAGCCAGCTCCGACAATGATTTCCTAGGGTTCGAACAGCGCTCGGCATAATGGCGGCCTATCTGTTCAGAAAGCATCCCGGAATCGAATCCCAGGATGTCCAGCTCCGCCATGACGAATTGGAAGAAGCCGTCCATGAAAGAGGACCCCTCAACTATCGGGATATGGGATTCGGATTCCGACACAGGCCTCTGCTTCATCAGCACCACGGGGAGGGAGAGGCCGTAGGAAGCGGATTCCGAATCAGAATGGCGGACGCCGATGATTCCGGACTCCGTCATCTTCACCAGGTTGGAAGTCACCGTCGATCTAGGGGAGGAAGCGCTTTCCACGATCCCGGTCACGCCTTGAGGTCCGTCGTACAGGATTTTGAGGATGTCGATCTGTATGTCGTTTGTGACGGTCAACGAATCGTCGCCTTTCCCAACGACTGCGAATCTGACGTTCTCCGAGTCGTCGCCTGGTGAAATGCGGAGGATCCCGTCATGGGATTTCCCGTCGTTGGACATGATGACCTTGTACCGGCTGGTCGTCCCGTTGCCTATGTCCGATATAGAAGCCACCGATCCGAAGAATCCGGACATCCGATGAACCAGCTTCGAGAAGAGGGAAGCGACGATGTCTGCGGTCTTCGGAAGACGCCAGTCGCCGTCTATTATCACTGTCAAGGGATTTAGCGAGAAGATGTTGACGCCGTAACCTGTCATCGCCGCGACGGCCTTTTTAGAGGCGAATACTGCGTCTTCCAGGCTTACGGCGGCATTAGAATCGCAATGGAGTCCGGAAAGGAAATCGGCATAGCGGTTTCTGAGGTACGGTGATTCCATTCCCAAATCGTCGAAATAAGCGACAAGGAGGTCGCCCCAGGAAACGCGCCCGGTCTCCGAGGTCTCGGATACGACCCGATCCATGGAAGCGGTCCCAGCGGCCTTCTTTTTTCTCAAGACGGTGACGGACGACAGGCAGTAGACCACGCTCTTCTTGTCCGGGTTCGGCTTATGGCGTGATACCACGCCGCTCTCCATGAGCTTGTCAAGCACAAAGTGCAGGGACGATGAGGCCACGCCGACCTGGGATGAAAGGTCTGAGGGCCTCATCCCGCCTCCGTCCAGAAGCTCGCATATCCGCAGGTGGACAGGGTCCGTGACGGCGACTATGCCGTTCTGGGTCAAGTGGATTCTGAGGGAGGTCCCATCGTTCCTTGGGGGAATCACATCGGGGTATAACGTTGGTCGATATTAAAATATGGAAAGGGATGGTCGGAACATCAGTTTCTTCCTCAGAGAAGTCCCCATGTCGTCCAATGGGACATGGGGCCTGACCTTCAGAATCAGGTCCTTGAGCTCATGGACGGCTTCCTTGACGTCGTCCTGGTCCACTGCTGCGGATACCACCGCCGCGGCGTCCGCCCCTGCTTTAATGACATCCTGTATGTTGCCGCGGTTTATGCCGCCGATGGCGACCACCGGCTTGTCCACCGCATGGGAGATCTCGAAGACCGTCCCGAGGCCTATCGCCTGGTTTGCGTCCTTCTTGGTCGACGTTCTGAACACGGAGCCCACCCCGAGGTAGTCCGCTCCATCCTCCACGGCCTTCAGGGCCTCGTCGAGGCTGCTGACAGATGTCCCTATGAGGGCGTCATCCCCCATCATCTCCCGTGCGACGCGGACCGGGATGTCCTTCTGCCCGAGATGGACCCCGTCGGCCCCGGAGGCGATGGCTACGTCCACCCTGTCGTTCACGATGAAGAACCTGCAATACTCGTCGGCAATCCTCCTGATCGCCTTCGCCTCTTCCAGCATCTCTCTTCCGTCGGCGCCTTTCATCCTGAGCTGGACCGCATCGGCCCCGCCGACGAAGGCGAGCTCTGCCACTTGCGAATCGGTTAGGCCCCTGGACAGGGAGCGGTCGGTGACGACGTACAGGTCGAACATGCTCTTCGCGATTCCCTGCAGGTAGATAGCGTTGCCGTAACGGTTATCACGCCGCCCCATAATCATGGCCTATGGACATAGTCTACCGTTACGGTAAGACGTATTACATCAACATGACCAACCGCTGCCCGTGCAGATGCGTGTTCTGCGTCAGGAACGGGACCAGGTCGCTGGGAGACGCCGAATGCCTCTGGCTGGACAGGGATCCGACCCCGGAGGAGATTATTGCCGAGCTGTCCGCCAGGGATCTGTCGGAGTCCAAGGAGATAGTGTTCTGCGGATACGGCGAGCCTACGGAGCGCCTCGAGGACCTTCTGACCACCGCCAAGATGATAAAGGGCCGTCTGGGAAAGGATGTGAGGCTCGATACCAACGGCCTCGGGGACCTGATAAACGGCCGTGACATCGTCCCCGAGCTGGCGGAGTGCGTGGACAGGGTCTCGGTGAGCCTGAACGCGTCCAGTCCAGAGGAGTATCTGGAGGTCACGCGCAGCAGGTTCGGGATCGGTTCGTACGACGCCGTCCTCGCCTTCATATCCAAATGCAGGAAATCCATTCCAGGGGTCGCCGTCTCGATAGTAGGGGGGTCCATACCTCCGGAGTCGGAGGAGGAATGCTTCAGGATAGCAGAGAGGCTGGGGGTGCCGCTGAGGGTGAGACGATGTCTTCTCCGGCGTCTGTCTGGTCCGGACGTCCAGTCTCCTGTGCTCCGTTTTTCAATTGTTGCAACAAACGTTTTATAAGGCCATCAGTATGGAGCGGCGGTTATAATGGCCGGTGAAGATAGCAAGAAGAAAGAGCGCGACCCGATCTTCATGGTCTGTCTCGCGCTTTTCACAATCGCCGCGGTAGCCGTACTTGGCGTGTACATCGCGGATCATTTCTTTTCCAGCGACAATTCGGTCGCGACGTATGGTGACACTGTGGAAGTCGATTATACTGGCTCCTATTACGACTACGTCGGCGGGGAGCATGCGGTCGTCTTCGACACCAGCTACAGCAGCGTCGCCAAGGACGACGACATCAAGAAGGCCAACGAGTTCACGCAGAAATCCTCCTACAGTCCTCTGGAGGCGACGTTGGGCGAAGGCAGCCTCCTCGCGGATTTCGAGAACGCCATCATCGGGCACAAAGTCGGCGACGTGTTCAAGGTCTACATCCCCGCCTCCGAGGCCTATGTCGGGGCAGATACCACGAAGACGGTCTCGCTCAGCGGGTTCCAGGTCCCCCAGAACCAGGAAATGACCAAGACGGCTTTCAGCTCGCTTTACGGGTTCACGCCTGCCGTCGGTTCCAGCCAGACCATCACGACGGTCTACGGATGGAATGCCAGCGTTTTCACCACGTCGGACACCAACATGGTCGTTATCGAGAACAATCCTGAGATCGGCAAGACCTACACGTTCTCCCCTGCCGGCGTGACCCCCGAATCCGGCGACGAGAAGCTTACCTTCAAGGTCACTGGGATATCTGGCGGCAACGTCGTGTGCGACCTTTCCTTCAAGAACACTTCCGTAGTGTCCGGCGACACCATCGAGATGATCGGGTTCGACTTCGGCACCGAGAAGTGGTATGTTGAAAAGGTCTCATCCACCAACTTTACTTACAAGACGTCTCCCGAAAGGGTCAACGAGGACCTCTACTTCGAGGTCAAGCTCGTCTCGGTGAACTGAGCCGTAATCCCGGCCTGAAACTTCCAACCCTCCTCCCGGGTTTCCGGGGGGAGGGAAAATAAAAAAAACTGGCCTTTTGGCCGTTTACAGAATCTGTTCCAGTTTGGACATCATCTCTTGAGGGTCTTTGGCGAGCATCCTTATCGTCCTCTCTTTCCTTCCGCCTTTGTCGATGATGGCGTCCGGGACCGACTTGGATTTGGAGAGGGCCTTCTCGGTCGATTCGGACAGGCGGTCCTTGCTCATCTCGGCCACGATGGTGGAGAACCCGACCTCTTCCATCACCGCCACGGTGTCAGGGGCGTAGGCGATGTTCATTATGCATCTGACGGAGGGGTCCTTCTTCATCACGGCCAGGAGGACGTAGGAAAGATGCTCCGCGACCCCGAACTTGGCCGGTCCGTTCTTCCTGAGCATCCCGTTGTGGACGGTCATCCTCTTGTCGACGGCGGCTATCTCTTCAGGCCCGGCGGCGTCCTTCATCGCCATCGCGATGTTCATGCCGTTCTTGGGGACGAACTCGTCCGGCACTATGTCCAATATCCTGGATGCGGCCGCGTCTATGGCATCGAGCACCGCGAACCTGTCGGTCTCGCCCTTCAGCTTGACCATCGGGTTGACGACGACGTCCCCCTTCCCGATCGCGTATTGGGTGGAGATGGACTCCTGGACGAGCTCCCTGGACTTCATCACCGCGTTGACTATGTCTAGGCCTTTCGCCATGTTGGCGGTCATGAAGGAGGAAAGCACGCAGCCGCTCCCATGGCCCGATTTCTTGAGCCTTGGGTATTCGAGCTTGGTGAACTCGGACGACAGGTACAGGTAGTCTACCACCGTGGGCGTGTTGAAATGGCCGCCCTTGATGTAGACCGAGGAGCCCTGCTTTCCGATGATCTCGCAGGCCAGCATGAGGTCGTCCTTGCTTCTGATGCTCATCTTGGCGAGGACTTCCGCCTCATACCTGTTCGGCGTCACGAGCTCGCATATGGGCAGAACCTTCTTCTTCAATGCCTGGACGAGGCTCCCGTCGGTCAGGTCGCAATCCGTGCCGGACACCATGACCGGGTCGACTATCAAAGGCATCTCGTGGTCTTCCAGGATGTCCGCCACGGTCTCCGCGATCCCGGCGCTGTAAAGCATCCCGGTCTTCACGGCCTTTATGTCGCAGTCTTTCAGCACCGCTTCCAGTTGTGATTTGACGAATTCCTCCGAAACGGGGAATATCCCTGAGACGCCCGTCGTGTTCTGGGCCGTCACGGCGGTGATCACCGAGGCCGCATGGATGCCCACGACGGACATGGCCTTCACGTCGGCCTGGATTCCGGCGCCTCCCACCGAGTCGGAGCCCGCTACGGTTAAAGCTGTTCTCATCGCAGGTCTTTATGTTGAACTTATATATTATTTCATCAAGTCGAATATGGTTCGCAACATTGGAAAACCGTTTAATACCTTTCAGCGTTGGGGATGGACGATGAAGGTCGTCAGCACTCATTTCATCCTCAAAGGCAAAACCGATTACAAAGATCTGGAACCCGTGTTCCCCCAGATGCTCAGAGTTCTATTGGAGGAGATAGGCCAGATGCCCGAGGAGGAGGAGATACTGAAGATGTACGAGGAGCTCAACCTCGCCGACATCAGGGCCAACAGGAAGCCTGAGGGCTACAACCGCAAAGGGAAGGTCAGGCTCGTCTTCCCCATAGGGAGGAAGGAGTTCTACCTTAAGTCTTACGAGAAGTTCAACGACCTCAAGACTATCGTCGCCAAATTCAGCGACATTCTCACCGATGCCGGGATAGATTTCGAGATCGTCGACGGCGAAGGCTACATGAATCTCTGAGACAGGTGCGTGCCGACACGTCCAGGGAACCAGCGTCAGCCGTTCTCTGCGTTGCGGCCGCGGCGTCCTTATGGGGCGTTCTGGGGGTGTTCTCCCGTTCCCTGAGCGACGCCGGGCTGAACCCGGTGCAGATAACCGAGGTCCGTTGCCTCATGGCCGCGGCATGCATGCTCGCGCTCCTGCTGGCGTTCGACTGCAAGCTGCTCCGCATCCAAGCCAAGGACGCCTGGATGTTCATCGGGACCGGGCTGCTGAGCATATCGATGTTCAGCGTCCTGTACTTCACCGCGACGACCATGGTGACCCTTTCTGTCGCCGCCGTCCTGCTGTACACCTCCCCGTGCTTCGTGATGGCCATGTCGGTGCTTCTGTTCGGCGAGGCCCTCACTCATAGGAAAACCGCTGCTCTCGTTCTCGCGTTCGCAGGCTGCGTCCTCACATCGGGACTGCTGGGCGGTGGCGGTGCGATAAACTTGATCGGGGTAGCGGCCGGGATAGGTTCGGGGTTCGGATACGCCTTGTACAGCATATTCGGGAAGTACGCGCTCAGGAAATATCATCCGTTCACGGTCACGTTCTACACCTTCCTAGTGTCCAGCGTGTGCCTGCTGCCGTTCTCCGAGCCTGTGGTCTTGGTCTCGGCGGTGTCGTCTTCTGCAAACGTCGCAATCGACGTCGTCGCGTTGGGGATAATGTGCACCTCGGTGCCTTATTTCCTTTACACCTACGGGCTCAACCGCATGGATGCCGGCAAGGCTGCGGTAATAGCGTTCGTGGAGCCCATGGTGGCTACCTTGGCCGGGTTCGCGGTCTTCGGCGAGGCCGTCACCATCGCCGGAATAGCGGGCATCCTGCTAATCTTGGCGTCGGTGTTCCTTCTTAATATCGAAGGCGAGTCAGGAAAATATAGCCGTAATCCATAACGTGACGCATGAACATCGTCGCCTGGGTCTCCGTGGCCACTCTCGTCGTGACTCTCA